>JAFAZL010000585.1 GCA_019239815.1 Acidobacteriota bacterium | reverse complement strand
AAATTCGTCAAAAGTCAAAGTCCCCACCCTCTAAAGGCGAGGGCGGGGCACCCGGCCGTACCCGGACCGGCGGAGGGCGGAGTGAACCCCGCCCCTACAAAGTTACAAAGCGGGCGCGCTGATTGGCGCGGGGGCGGGTGACGGTTGTTTTGGTGGGAGGAGTATGAGGATGGTGAGGCCGATTATGGCGAACATCACGATGTCCCAAGGGCTATCTTCGCGGTGCATGCCGTGGGCGGCGGCCTGCGCCGATTGGATGGTCATGGTGAAGGCGTGGGCAAGGGCTTGCCATGCTGCGTAGGCGATCAGCAGGCGATGTTGAGCCGGGTGCTTGACGGCCAGCAATAGGAAGGGGCCGAGGGCTGCGTTCAGGCTCAGGAACATGGGCATGACGTCGTTGTGGCCGTTGAGCCAATTGGAGTGGCGCAGAATATCGAACAGGAAATAGCCCCAGGAGCAGTAGAACAAGCCCAATACGACCAAGACGACTTGTAAGGCGCGCTGCTTCATGGCGTCCTCCGTTTTGTTTTATGGAGATGTGATCCGACGGGAGATTGTTGCACGAACGTATACGGGGAGAGGGTGTGGGAAGTTTCAGGGTGGTTGAAGCTCGGACGGAATGACGACCATAGGGGAGGGTGCCTTGTTCTTCAGATGGTCAGTGCGGGGCTGAGTGTTGCGCCAGGGTCCCTCCACTGCGCGGCCCGACGCATTCGCAGGAGCGAATGTGAAAGAGAAGGCGTCGGGCCGCTTCGGTCGGGATGACAGGATTTTTGTTTCGCGTTTTCGGCACGGGTGGAGGTCGTGCCGGACAGAGGGCGGAGTGAACCCCGCCCCTACAAGAGGCGGAAGAGCACGGAGGGCACGGCGATGCCGTGCACGGATCGAGAGCGCGAAACGTTTCGCGCGCGGCGCTATTCGTAGCGGAGGGCTTCCATGGGGTCGACGCGCATCGCGCGGTGGGCGGGGATGTAGCAGGCGACGAAGGCGGCTGCGATGAGCAGGGCGGCGACGGTCAGGAATGTAAGAGGGTCGGAGGAGCTGACGTTGACGAGGAAGCTGGCGAGGACGCGAGTGGCGCCGAGTGCAGCGAGGATGCCGATGGCGATGCCGGCGCCGACGAGGATGGCCGCGTGGCGCAGGACGAGCGTGAAGACGCTGCCGGGGTGCGCGCCGAGGGCCATGCGGATGCCGATTTCGTGAGTGCGGCTGGCGGCGTTGTGGGACACGACGCCGTAGACGCCGACGACGGCGAGGACGAGGCCGAGAATGCCGAGGGTGCCGGCGAAGGCGGCGCCCATTTTGTAGAGCAAGAAACCGTTGGCGCCCATCAGGGATTTTTCCATGGTCATGACGTCGTAGACGGGGAGGTTGGCGTCGAGTTCGTGGACGAGCGATTCGACGGTGGGGATGAGTGAGTCGGCGGGAACAGTGGTGCGGAGCTGGAGGACGTGGGTGGCCTGGTAGTCCTGCGTGATGGGCACGTAGAAGTGGGGGCGATCGGCGTTCATCATGTCGCTGACGCGGGCATTATGGGCGACGCCGACGACGGTGATCGGCGCGTCTTTTTTGGCTTCGCCTTCATAGGTGAAGCGGCGGCCGAGGGGATCCTGATTGGGCCAGAGGCGCTTGGCGAGGTCTTCGTTGACGATGGCGACGAGCTGGGAGTCGGCGGTGTCAGCGTCGGTGAAGGCGCGGCCGGAGAGGATCGGGATGTGCATGGTGGCGAAGTATTCGGGGCTGACCATGTTGCGGCCGGAGCCGGGGGCGCGCTCATCTTTGGCGAGGACTTGGCCTTCGGCGCGGACGCCACCACCGCTGCCGTAGTAGCTGAGCGGTACGGAATAGGCGAGCGCGGCGGACTGAACGCCAGGGAGAGTTTTTGCGCGGCGAAGGAGTTCGCGGTAGAAGGCTTCGGTGCGCGGGCGGTCGTAGCCCTGGAGTTGGGGATTGAGGCCGACGTTGAGGACGTTGTGCGGGTCGTAGCCGAGGTCGATGGATTCGGCGTTTCGCATGCTGCGGGTAAAGAGCCCGGCGGCGATGAGAACGATGATGGAGCCGGCGACCTGGGCGACGACGAGCGAGTTGCGCAGGATGTGGCGACGGCTGCCTTCGCCGATGAGGCCGCGGCCGGTTTCACGCAGGGTTTCGTTGATGTTGGTGCGTGAAGCGCGGAGAGCGGGGGCGAGTCCGGCGAGGATGCCGGAGGCGCACGCGACGCCGGCGACGTAACCGAAGACGCGCCAGTCGAAGGTGAAGCCGAAGCGGATCGGGAAGTCACCGATGGGGCGGAGTTGTTCGAGGGCGCGGCAAACCCACATGCCGAGG
>JAFAZL010000531.1 GCA_019239815.1 Acidobacteriota bacterium | reverse complement strand
CGCATTCGCACCAACCTGGAAATTTATTGGGATTGCATCACGTGGGCCGAGGGCGCGCCAACTGCGCCGACGCGAGCGGTCACGCTGGATGCAGACGTTGCGGACTTGCACTATCGCGGGTATTCGGTGATCGAGCATCCGGATCCGAATGCGCCAGCTCCAGAAGTGCCGAACTACAATCAGATCGAGAGCACGAAAGCGAAGTGGCGCGATCTGATTGGGTACTACACGCGCTACGGCGATGTGAAGGAACTGATCTCGCAGATCGACGATCGGTATGTGATTGTCAATTCGGGCGACGAATTGTCGCTGCGATTTCCGGAGCAGGCTCCGCCGCCAGCCGGATACGTCCGCGACTTTGTTCTGGTGGGCGACGGCTGGATCAAAGACGGCGATTTCAATTCGACGTTCTCTAAGACAGTGCTTCCGCTTCCGTATCATGCGAAGGATTTGTACGTGACGCCGCCGGGAGCGCTCGAAGACGAATATGTCTACAAGCACCATCCGGACGACTGGCAGAACTATCACACACGCTACATCACGCCGTATGTGTTTCAGAATTCATTGAGGAGTGCGGACACGAAGTGAAACGGGGCCCGATCGCGAGAATCATCCTGGCCATTATTTTTGCCGGATTCGTATTTTCACCGCTGATGATCAAGAGAGTGGAGTCGAGCCGCGCGGAATCGCGTGTGCGGCTGGATGCGGCGTCAGCTTTGGCGCGACACGGATTTTATTTGCAGGAAGTGTCGAAGGCGGCGGGAGTGGATTTTGTGCATCAGGCGCCGACGCTCGATCCGCGATTGAATCACATCATGCCGCAGGTGGCGTCGATGGGCGCGTCGGTGTCGATCGTGGATTTCGACCGCGACGGATGGCCCGATATCTATGTGACGTCGAGCAAAGAGGGTGCGAAGAACGCGCTTTATCGCAACCAGCATGACGGCACGTTCAAGGATGTGGCCGAGGAATTGGGAATCGCGGATGTAAATCGCGAGGGAACCGGCGTGTCGATGGGCGCTGTGTGGGGCGACTACGACAACGACGGGTATGAGGATTTGCTGCTGATCAAGTGGGGCAAGCCGGAGTTGTTTCACAACGATGCGGGTAAAGGTTTTACTCGAGTGACGGAACAGGTGGGACTGCCGCCGTGGGTGAATGCGAATACGGCCGTTTGGTTCGATTACGACGGTGACGGGCTGCTCGATTTCTTTATCGGCGGGTATTACAACGAGAATACGGATT
The DNA here is from genome assembly GCA_019239815.1 of Acidobacteriota bacterium. Next base: position 2,390 of record JAFAZL010000531.1, on the reverse strand, counting down.
TGTGGCATCTCGCTTCGACGAAGATGATGCCGGATAGCTTTGAGTACGCAAAAAACGGCGGGCGAAAATATCTGTTTCACAATCTGGGCGGCGGGAAGTTTGAAGAAGTCAGCGAGAAAGAGGGAATCAGCAGCCGGCGATGGGCGCTGGCTGCGTCGGCAGCAGACTTGCGCCGCACGGGACATCCGGATTTGTTTGTGGCGAATGACTATGGCGTGTCGGAACTGTACTTGAATGACGGGAAGAAGTTTCACGAAGCGGGCGAGGCGACGGGAGTAGGATTCGCGCCCAAGAGCGGAATGAATGCGAGCTTTGGCGACATCATGAATCAGGGAAAGTATGCGGTGTACGTGTCGAATATTTCGGAAGAGGGCGTGCTGATTCAGGGAAACAATTTGTGGGTGCCGAAAGAAGGCACGGGCGCGAATAATTTGCAGTTTGAGAATCTGGCGCGCGAGTTTGGCGTGGAGATTGGCGGGTGGAGTTTTGGTGCGCAGTTCGGCGACTTGAATAATGACGGAACGCTCGACCTGTATCTGACGAATGGCTATGTGTCTCTCGATCGCAATAAAAGTTACTGGTACGACTTCTCGAAAATTGCGGGCGGGCACGCGCTAATTATCGAGGACGCGAAGAACTGGCCAGCAATGGAGGGGCGGAGTTTGTCTGGCTACCAGTCAAAGCATTTGTGGCTGAACGACGGCAGCGGGAAATTTATCGATGTGGCGCAGTCTGCGGGCGCGACCGATACATACGACGGACGCGCGGTGGCGATGGCAGATTTGTGGAATACCGGCGGGCTCGATGTAATTGTGGCGAATGAGCGGGGCCCGCTGCTGATTTACAAAAATACGGTGACGCCGGAGAACAAGTGGATTGAGTTTGCTTTGGAAGGAACGACGAGTAATCGAAGCGCGATTGGAGCGCAAGTGACTCTGTATTGGAACGGGCAGCGACAAGTGCAGGAAGTTTCGGGCGGAAGCGGATTTGCCGCGCAGAATATGCGAAGAATTCATTTTGGATTAGGCAAGACGCCGCAGATTGAGAAGGTTGTGATTCGGTGGCCGTCGGGGAAGACGCAGACGCTGACGTCGCCGACGATCGGCCAGATTAATGTGGTGAAGGAGCCGTCATGAGCGGGCAAGTGATGCCGGTGACAAATGGGACGGCAGCGCCATTCAACTGGGGAAAGTTCTTCAGCCTCGAGAACAAGTACATCCCACCGGTTTTCATTACGCTGATCTTGGTCGTAGGAAACTTGTCGTTCGGAATGCTGGAGAGCTACCGCAAAACGGGTGTTGCTATTGTGGCCGCTCTTGTGACGGAGCTGATTCTCTCGAAAATTTATTTTGGGAAGTGGCCGATTTTGGCGAGCGCATACATCAGCGGAATTAGTGTTGGGATTCTGGTGCGGTCGCCGGCGGTGTGGCCGTACTTCGTGTGCGCGGTCGTTTCGATCATGTCGAAGTATGTGTTGCGCGTGAATAATCGGCACATCTGGAATCCGTCGAATTTCGGAATTGCGGTGCTTGTCTTTTTGGCGCCGGAGACGGTGGCGACGCTGAGCATCCAATGGGGAAATTATTTGCTTCCGATGGTGGTGATCTGGATTTTGGGTTCGATCATCATTACGCGAGTTCGGCGTTTTAACATCACCGGTACATATGTGGCGTGCTTCATTGCGCTGGCGTTCGTGAGGAGTTGGATTACCGGAAGTCCGTGGCAGTCGGAAGTCGCGCCGCTGACAGGACCGATGTATCAGCTGTTCATCTTTTTCATGATCACCGATCCGAAGACGACAGTGAAGTCGCGGAAGTGGCAGTGCGTGGTGGTCGCGATTGTCGCGCTGGTGGAGATGATTTTGCGATTGGATCAAGTGGTTTACGCTCCGTTCTATGCGCTGTTCCTTGTCGGGCCCACGGCACTGTTGATCGAGTATTGGTTCGAGTCGCGCAAAAGTGTCTCGGTGGCCCGCGCTACCGCATGAAAATCGGCCTGAAAGTGGTTCGCGGCTCTCTTCTTTTCGTTGTTGCGACGGCTGTCATTTGCGGATGCTCGTCGAAACCTGACGCCGATAAGCCTGCCAGCGCTTCTTCGCAACCTGCGGCCGCAGATGCGAATTCTTCCAGCGCGAAACCAGCTGCCGAGACGCCTAAGCCTGAGCCACCTGCGGCTGGACCGAGCGGTGCGCCCGCAAGTACAACTGCAGTTTCGCCCACGCCTGAGGCCGCGCGACCTTTCGGGCCGATTCAATTCACCGATGTGACTGCTGCGGCAGGAATTCATTTCAAACATGACAGTGGGGCGTTCGGGAAGAAGTACTTGCCGGAGACGATGGGGAGTGGTGTGTGCTTCATCGACTACGACAACGACGGGTGGCAGGACATTTT
>JAFAZL010000095.1 GCA_019239815.1 Acidobacteriota bacterium | reverse complement strand
AAGCAAAAGCTATCCGCCTCAGTCCCCCGAAGCCGGTTGCGGCGTAACCCCCGCCACTCGCGCCTTCTTCCAGAAACGCGTGTCCTTATCAATCCGCTCGCTCACATGCAGCACAAACTGCGCCGCCGTCCCCGCAATCCCGGGCCGATGCGGTACGTGATAAAACGGCTTCTTCAGCTCCGGATGCTCGTCCATGTACGCATGAATTTCCGCCAGCGTCTTCCCGGTCTGCTTCAGGCACTGCTCGAATTCCGCCTTGGCCTTGACCTTCGCTTCGCCCAGCGCCATCTGCACGCGGCTGTGCGCATTGACTTCTCCTTCGCCGGACGTTTCGATCGGCAAAAAGATCATGTCCTTAAACTTGTTGATGACCGCCGACTGCACGCCGTCCGACTGCGACGACGGCATGCACCCGAACGGTTTCAACGCCAGCACCATGTGGCACAGCTTATGAATCGTGTAGTACACGTTCTTGCCGACTTCCAGATGCCCTTCACCGCCGCGCGCGTACTGGTTGTAGAAAGGATGCGCGAGGTCCGCGAGCTCGTTCTGCGGCACAAGGTGATGCGTGATCCCACCAAGCTGCTCCGCCGTCCGGTGATAAAAGAAATTCCAAGCCTTCTGACCGAACCCGATGCCCCACAGTTTCTTCCGCAGCCCGATGTAGTTCGCGAACTGCTTCTTCGCCTCAAACCACTTCGGATCCTTGTGCGGCCGATTAACTGGCCATTTCGCAATCGCGTGCGCCTTCGCCTGATACATCAGATACGCCACCCACGTCGCAATCGGCTCGACCAACACCTGTGCGCCTTCGCGCTCCAAAAACTCGAACATGTGGAAGTTGCCGTCGCCTTCTGTCAACTGTGCCCAGAATTCCCCGGTAATCTTCACAACCGGTTTCACTTTCGTCCGGTCCACTTCGATCGAATCCATCTTCGCCCGCGCGTTCTTCAGCGCTGCCAGGTAATCCTTGCCCCACATATGCTCGTGCCACTTGCCGAACACATTGAACGTATTCCGCAAAATCTTGTTGCTCTTGAATTTTGGCTTCGCCCAGTCCGGCGCAACCTGCTCGATCTCAAACGCTTTGCGACTCTTCAAATCCGCACAAAGCCCATCCACCGTCTCGCGGAAAATCCGGTCCGTTTCGCCCTTCTTCGCTTCAAACGGGCGGATCTGATAAATCAGATCGTTCATCACGTCGCCCATATGCATCGCGTTCAGCATGCCGAACCCGAAATCGATCGAAAACTTCAATCCCGGCTCGCCCGACTCCGCCTTGATTCCGTCGCTATCCTTAAACAACAGCACGCGGAACCCGTCGAATCCCGCATTCTTCAGCGCAAACCGGTACTCCGCTTCGTACATGCCGAACCGGCACGGCCCGCACGACCCCGCCGTGAAAAACACGTAGTTGTCTAGAATCTGCTGGCGCGGAATCCCTTCCTTCTCTAGAAACTGCAGATACTGCACGAGATTTCCGACCGTGAAATACGTCGGGTTGCACTGCCCGTTGTTCCCGAACTCCTTGCCCGTCTGGAACGCCGGCACATCCGGCACAGGCAACTTCTCGCAGCGATAGCCGCTGCCTTGAAACACAGCTCGGATCAGGTCCTCATGCTTCCACGTAAACCCGCCGAACAAAATCGTCGTCTGCGGCCGCTGCTCCGCCGTAAATGCGCGCTCCACCGGGCGGTGAAAGTGCTCCGGCTGATCGAGCCCGGCAATCTTGCGCAGCCGCGCCCGCTCTGCCTCCAGCCGCGCTTTGATATCCGCCTCGCTGGAAATCTTTACGAGATTCGTCGCCATGAGACTCCTCCGGTGTTCGGGAAATCGAAATTGAAGATGGATTCTGAAGTCGAGCTGGAGTTGTTTCTGGAATTCGCTACAGGAAGGAAGCTGCCATTGCCCGGCGTTTTCTCCGGCGACATGACGCGCACGTTTAGCGGAAAGAAACCGAGGCCGACTGCTCCCGCTATCCGAGGACACGCCATCCGAAAACTCCGGAGACTCGAGCCAGGCGTTACCGCAACCACAATCCAAACGTCACGAGCACCAAAAAGAAGGCGCCAAGAACAAAACGTTGGATGCACTCAGGACGGAAGGGAGTTACAGCAAAAGAAGACAAATCGACACCGCGTTTCTGCGGAACCACGGCGTCTGAAGGCCCCTCAGCCTCAAAGCACCTTAACTAGATACTCCACATGCGCAACCAAGCGCAACCACCAACACCATGAATTTACCAATGCGGACCAAATCAGTCCGCGACGTGCGGCTTCCTGTTCCGGATTCGTTGCCGGAAGGGCAATCTCTACGGACAGTTCACCACTGTGATCGAAATCGTCTGCCCCACGAAAGAAGGAGGTTGCGCGGAATCCGACACGCCATAGCTCCCTGTAAATGTGCCAGTCAACGGCGAACTGCCTGTAAACAGACCGTTCTCATCGGGATTGATCCCGATCCAATGCTGAGATGTAATACCGTTAAAGTGCAGCGGCGGAAGACCGCCCGTCGTCGTGACTTGAAAGCTGTATGGCTTGTTTACGCAAGCGTTGGGGAATGTCGCCGAACTCGTTATGACAACTGGTTCCGCGATCAGCAACGTGAATTGCTGCGCGCTCGTCTGCGCGGGGTTCGCCGAATCGTTCGCTGATATCGCGAACGTGTATGTCCCATCCGTCGTGGCCGTTCCGCTCAGCAAGCCTGCCGTGCTCAGCGACCATCCTGGTGGCAGCGCCCCGCCGCTCACC
>JAFAZL010000047.1 GCA_019239815.1 Acidobacteriota bacterium | reverse complement strand
GGCCACTTCGCCATCCAACCTTTCATCCACTCCTAATTCACGGCGCTCCTCCAAATTAAGTCGTCATCCCGACCGAAGGGAGCCGGGGTTTTTTCTTCCCATTCGCTTGCTGTGAACGCATCGCTCCCGACGTCGAGGACTCTGGCTTGATCGATCTTGACCACCAACCGGTGAATGCACCCAGCTATACTCATAGGAACGACCAACATGGCCGCCGCCACGCCTCCCATCCATCTCGGCTCTTCCTCCTTCACCGCCGACGGCTGGCAAGGCACCTTCTACCCCAAGAATCTAAACCCCCGCGACCGCCTCTCCTTCTACGCCACCCGCTTCGACACCGTCGAAATCGACTCCACCTTCTACGGCACCCCCAGCCCCAAGACCGTCCAAAATTGGTACGACCAGACTCCACCCAATTTCATCTTCTCCCTCAAAGTCCCCAACATCATCACGCACGACAAACTTCTCGAAGACACCGCTGCCGACCTCGCCGAATTTCTCGACACCGCATCGATCCTCAAAGAAAAACTCGGCCCGCTCGTCTTCCAATTCCCATTCTTCGACCGCTCCAAATTCGAAACACAGCGCGACTTCCTCGCTGCCCTCGAGCCCTTCCTCGCCAATCTCCCACCCGACAAAAGATTCGCCGTCGAAATCCGCAACAAGCAATGGCTCGATGCCACATTCGCCGACACACTGCGCCGGCACAAGATCGCCCTAGTCCTCCAGGACCTTTCTTCCATGCCCGCGCACTACGAACTCGAGCGCAAATTCGATCCCATCACCACCGACTGGACCTACATCCGCTGGCTCGGCGACCGCAAATGGATCGAAGGCGTCACCGTCAAATGGGACAAGCCCGTCATCGACCGCACGCCACAACTCATGCGCTGGATCGATTTCTGTTTCAAGATCCACCACCGTGGTGTCACCATCTACGCCTACGCCAACAACCACTACACGGGCTTCTCGCCGCACACCATCGATCAATTCCGCCAACTCTGGAAACAAAAAGGCCATCCCGCGCTAACCGAACCACCCGCACCCATCGCCCCAGCCGATCCGGCGAAGCCGCAAAATTCCGACCCACCCACCGAGCCTCGCCAACCCACCCTCTTCGACCTCTGACAAAATAACCATCTTCCAGGCAGCGCGACGTGCTCGGAGACTTCGCGCGCTGTTGGCGCGATGAACTTGGTTTTTCTTGGGTGCCGCACCCTCAGGTTTTAGAGGGTGCGGGTTTAGACGCAACGTAGCCCACAAAAATCCGACGAAGTGCCCGCTCTCATCGCTTCAAGCATGATGCGCCCGAGCCGTAACCCGCTCCGGCGACGCCGCCTCAGCCGCATTCACCGTTTCCGAGCGTGACCCAAACTCCTCCGCATACTCTCGCGTAAACTCCGCCCCAAAGTACAAAATCAGCGCCGAGTAATAAATCCACGCGATCAAGACAATCACCGACCCAGCCGCCCCATAGCTCGACGCCGGCAAACTCTTCCCGATATAAATCCCAATCAAAAATTTCCCCAGGCTGAACATCACCGCCGTGACCAGCCCCCCAATCCACACATCTCCCCAAGCGATCCGCTTCTCCGGCAAAATCCGGAAAATCATCGCAAACAGTGCCGCAAGCACGATTGTCGTAAAAACCGTCTCCGCTACGTTCAGCAAAAACGGCGGCACCGGAATCAGTGTTCCTGCGAACTTCGCAATCGCCGACAGCAAGGCGCTCACCAACAGCGATGCCAACATCAAAAATCCCAGCACAAGCACCAAGCCAAAACTCAGCAATCTCGCCTTCACCATCGACCACGCGCCCGACAACGCGCCGTGCGTCCCCGCCGGTTCCGTCCTCCAGATATTATTCAGCGCGGTATAAATCTCGTTGAACGCCCCCGTCGCCCCAAGTATCAGCACGCCAACTCCCAGCACTCCGGCAAACGCCCCGCTCGCCGGCCTATGCGCCGAAGCCATGATCGTCTGCACTGCCTGCGCCCCTTCGTCGCCAATCAATCCCTGAATTTGCGACACAATGCCGCCCTGTGCGGCCTTCTCGCCAAACACAAGCCCCGCCACGGCAACCGAAATCAGCAACAATGGAGCCAACGAAAATAGCGTGTAATAAGCGAGCGCCGCTCCCATCCGGAAGATGTTGTCCTCCAGACTCGCGTTGACGGTCTTCCGTAGCAGCCGAGTGACGATGCGGGTGTGCAGCAATCGAGCGTCAACAATCCAATTCATCGTTCAACTGTGCCAATTGCGACTCGACAGTGAGCCTATCGACCTGATCAGGAAGGACAATACGCACTAACCCCTGCACCGCGATCAGAAAAGCAGCAGGACGCCTTAGCCTTACTTTTGTCACCTCTGCAATGCCTCAAGAACCGGCGAAGTCGCCAACGTCGTCACCAGCGCCATCACTACAAACATCGCAAACAATCGCGGCGACAGCACTCCCAGATCGAGCCCCACGTTCAGCACAATCAGCTCCATCAATCCACGCGTGTTCATCAACACGCCCACCGAAGCCGCCTCTCGCCATTCCACGCCCGCCATCCGCGCCGCCGCAAAACTCCCGCCGAATTTTCCCTGCGACGCCACCACAATAATCGCCACGCATACCAGCCAATCCCGTCCGCTGCCAATCAATCCGATCTGCGTCCTCAATCCCGTAAACGCAAAAAACACCGGCAGAAGCAGTACCAACACAAGATCCTCGCACTTCGCCCGCAAATCGCGCGCCAGCCCCGAATCGTGCGGCAAGACCGCGCCCAGCAAAAACGCTCCAAATAATGCATGAATCCCAATCCACTCCGTTGCGAACGCCGCCAGCAACAGTGCCGAGCAAATCGTCGCGAGCAATCCTCGCGTCATTGCCCTTCGCGCTCACGCTTGCGTACCAGCCACAACACCTTGCCGCAACGCTCGCCGCGTACAGAAAAGCACCACGTGCGTTTTTCATTTTTATTGTTGCTGCAGGTTGGATTCTTCCCGCTGAGTGAGCCGCAGCTCTGCGGGCTCGCTCAACATGCCCAGCGTATCCCGCAACTCATAACTGCACCGACTCAATTCGCCAGCGCCGCCTGCCCAAAAAATTCCCG
>JAFAZL010000976.1 GCA_019239815.1 Acidobacteriota bacterium | reverse complement strand
ACGATCAACAGCAGCCACCACCAGGCCATCGACAAGCCGGGAAGAGACTTGGCAGTCACCGCGCATGCTCCCGACGGCACCATCGAAGCCGTCGAATGGAAGGGCGGCCCAGGGTGGATCGTCGGGGTTCAGTGGCACCCCGAGCGCATGCCCGACGATGCGCTTGCACAAAGACTGTTCAGCGAATTTGTTGCCGCAGCCGAGCGGGCCCGCAACGCCCGCGATCTGGTCGGGCACAAAGCCTAGGTTCTGCTTCACGTAACTCCGGGTCTAAACTTCAACTTCGCAGTTCCACACATTTTGGGGGCTTCATGATTTCACTGGCTGGCAAGGCCGCAATTATCACCGGAGGCTCGCGCGGAATCGGCGCCGCAGCCGTAAAAATGTTTGCGGAAGCGGGAGCCGACGTCATCTTCACGTACAACAAAGCGAAAGAAGCCGCCAAGACGATCGAAACCGAAGCAGGGAAGCACGGCACCCGCGTCGAGGCATTCAAGTGCGACGTCAGCCGCCACGAAGCCAACAAGAAACTTGTCGACCACGCCATCGCGCGCCTCGGCCGGCTCGACATCGTCGTCGCCAACGCCGGCGTCTGGAACCTCGAAGATCTCCCCATCGAGAAAATGACTGAAAAGCAGTGGGACGAAATGATCCGCGTCAATCTGAAGAGCGTCTACTCGCTCATTCATTTCGCCGTTCCCCACATGATCAAGCAGAAGTCCGGCAAGATTATCCCGATCACCTCAACCGCGGCACAGCGGGGCGAATCATTCCACACGCATTATGGCGCCTCGAAAGGCGCTGTCGTCAGCCTCGTAAAGGGCCTCTCGACTGAACTCGCCCGCCACAACATTCTCGTCAATTCGATCGCGCCCGGCTGGGTTGCCACAGATATGTCGAACCCCGTTCTCGAAACCAAGGCCGGCCAAAAGATGGCACAAGCCGCAATTCCCCTCGGTCGACCAGCCACTGCCGAAGAGATCGCCGGACCGATCCTGTTCCTCGCCTCCGACTTAGCCAACTTCCTCACCGGCGAAATCATCAATGTAAACGGGGGATCGGTTTTGTGCGGCTGAAGTCTGCCCACTCAAGCTCACGCGTCACCGCGAATTTTTTCGCGGCAGCTCTGCTTTTTTCAGCGATCGCTTTGCTCAGCTCCGCCCGTCTGCTGCGCGCGCAAAATCCGGACACTCTCATGCCCGAACAAAGCGCCGCCAAGGGCAAACAAATTCTTCAACAACTCATCGACGGCCTGGGCGGCCCAACCTACCTCGACATCAAAGACTCCGACTGCGAAGGCCGTCTCGCCCGCTTTGGCCACAACGGCGAGATGACCGGTTACACCGACTTCAAAGACTTCTGGCGCTATCCCGACGCCAACCGCACCGAGTATTCGAAAAAGGGCGTCATCATCAATCTCTATGTCGGCGACAAAGGCTGGACCCTCGACAAAGCCGGCGTCTCCGAATTGAGTGCTGCCTCGGTGGCTGACTTTCAGGACCAAGCCAAGCGCGACATCCACAATCTCCTGCGCCATCGGCTCAACGAACCCGGTATGGTGATCCGCTACGGCGGTGCCGACGTCGTCGATCTTCGTCCGATCGATTGGGTCGACCTCACTGATGCCGACGGACACAATTTTCGCCTCGCCGTCGACAAAACGACACATCTTCTTGTCCGATCCGTCGTAAGCACGGCCGACAAGTCAAACGAAAGCCGCGATGTCGAGACCAATATCTACACAAATTTCCAACTAATGGACGGCGTCCGCACCGCCATGCAGATCGCGCAAGATCGCAACGGTCGCCGCTCAAGCCAGGTTTTCTTCTCCACTTGCAAATACAATTCGAATCTTCCGCCCGACCTCTTCAGCAAAGCGTCGCTCGACCAGCGCTTCCAAAAAGTTGGCAGCCGTAAATCCAAAGAAGAAAAAAAGAAAGAGAAAGAAGAAGAGAAGGCCGACAACTAAGCTTCATCAGCGATTTCGAAGGAAACCCTCCCGTCGCCTGCCCCGGCTTTTGGCCCGAACCGCCCCGGTTGTATAATGGAGGGATGCGGAACAGGGAAGAAACCGCACAGATGCACGGCACAACCGTTCTGTGCGTACGCAAAGATAACAAAGTCGTTCTGATTGCCGACGGTCAGGTGACCATGGGCGATCACGTCATGAAGCACAACGCCCGCAAGACGCGGCGCCTCTACAACGACAAAGTCATCGTAGGATTCGCTGGCTCAACTGCCGATGCGATCTCACTTTTCGAGCGCTTCGAAGGCAAGCTCCAGGAACACTCGGGCAATTTGCAAAAATCGGCCGTTGAACTCGCCAAAGAGTGGCGCAAAGACCGCGCACTCCGTCACCTCGAAGCTCTGCTCATCGTCGCCGACCTCAAGGGCACATTCCTGCTTTCCGGCAATGGCGACGTCATTGAGCCCGACGACGGCATCTGCGCGATTGGTTCCGGTGGCAGTTACGCGCTCGCCGCGGCCCGGGCCCTGACCAAGCATTCCAAACTGTCGGCGAAAGACCTGGCGATGGAGGCCATGCGAATCGCTAGCGAAATTTGCATCTATACTAATGCCAACTTCACGGTCGAGGAACTTTAAGCTAGAGACCGATTGGCCGGTATGCCGCATCCCATATGGGGACTCTAGACCGATAGGCAGGGCAGCGCCGGCACGGGAACGGAAATCTTCATGACCAGCAAGTCCGAAAAAGAAATCGTGTTCATGCCGGGAGGCAATGGCAACGCTCCATCGAACGACGGTGACCTTCTGCCCGCCCTCGACGACATGACGCCGCGCGAAATCGTCGCCGAGCTCGACAAATATATCGTCGGTCAGAATGCAGCCAAGCGCGCCGTCGCCGTCGCCCTGCGCAATCGCGTCCGCCGCCAAAAGCTGCCACCCGAAATCGCCGAAGACGTCCTTCCCAAAAATATCCTGATGATCGGCCCGACCGGCGTCGGCAAAACTGAAATCGCTCGCCGCCTCGCGCGCCTCGCCGGCTGCCCGTTCGTTAAAGTCGAAGCCTCGAAGTACACCGAAGTCGGCTACGTGGGCCGTGATGTGGAATCAATGGTTCGCGATCTCGTCGAAACTTCCATCGACATGGTGCGCGAAGAAAAGCTCGACGAAGTCGCCGACCGCGCTGAGCAAGCCGCCGAAGAGCGCGTGCTCGACCTGTTGCTCCCGCCGTCTCCCCCACCGGCTCCGAACACCACCGAAGCTGACGCCGCTCAGCAGCGTGAACAAACGCAGCGCACCCGCGAAAAACTCCGCTCGCAGCTTCGTGAAGGCAAGCTCGATCAGCGCATGGTTGACATCGAAGTCCGCGAGCGCCAGATGCCGAGCTTCGAAATCATCTCCAACCAGGGCGTCGAGGAGATGGACGTCAATCTCAAAGACATGCTCAGCGGCATGTTCGGCCAGCAAAAAAAGAAGCGCAAAATGACCGTCGCCGATGCATTTGAATACCTAATTCAGGAAGAAGAAAACAAACTCCTCGACATGGATCAGGTCACTCGCGTCGCGGTCGAACGCGCCGAGCAGATGGGCATCATCTTCATCGACGAGATCGACAAAGTTGCCGGTCGCGAATCCGGCCACGGCCCCGACGTCTCACGCGAAGGCGTCCAGCGAGACATCCTTCCGATCATCGAAGGCACCACCGTCAACACCCGTTACGGCATGATCCGCACCGATCACATCCTCTTCATCGCCGCCGGCGCGTTTCACGTCACCAAGCCTTCCGACCTCATACCCGAACTCCAAGGCCGCCTGCCGATTCGCGTCGAACTCCAATCGCTCAAAGAAGAGGATTTCGTCCGCATTCTCACCGAGCCCAAAAACGCCCTAATCAAGCAATACGTCGCGTTGCTCGAAACCGAAGGTCTCAAGCTCAACATCACCGACGACGCCGTCGAAACCATCGCGAAATTTGCCACCAGCGTGAACGAGCAGACTGAAAACATCGGCGCCCGCCGTCTCCATACCATCCTCGAAAAGGTTCTCGACGAGCTTTCCTTCGAAGCCTCCGACCTCAAAAAGAAAAACGTCAAGGTCGACGCCGCCTACGTCAATAAGCAGCTTGCCGACATCGTGAAGAATCAGGATTTGAGCCGCTACATCCTGTAAGATCGAACCTCGAAAATGGAAACCAGTTATTCGTGGGTTAGTCCTGCGCGAGCCGCCGTCGCGGTTTTTCGAATTTCGAGTTTCGAATTTCGACGTTTGAAGCTCGGCCTCCTGGTCCTCGCGGTCGCAACAATACTCGCAGGCTGCGGCGCCCCCGGCGATCCCGTCCCTCCATCGCCGCCGGTTCCCACCGCAATCGCGGACCTTTCCGCTCACCAAATGGGCGACGGTGTAGC
>JAFAZL010000930.1 GCA_019239815.1 Acidobacteriota bacterium | reverse complement strand
TGGTCAAGCGCATCGCGCGCGAAGAGGGACTGCTCGTCAGCCCAAGCGCCGCCGCAGCCCTAGCCGGTTGTTTCAAAGTTGCAAAATCAATTCCGCGCGATCAGCACGCCGTCATCGTTACGGTTTTTGCCGATTCCGCGTCAAAATACCTTAGCGAACGTTTCTGGGATGAGCACGCGTGATAAGCAAAGGAAATCAAATCTTCGTGGCTAGCGAAAATGAAATGATTGAAGCGAGTGAAGCAAGCTGAGCCAACAAATATGAGCGACGTTCCAATTCTCCGACTCAATCAAGACCTCTCGAATAAAATCCGTGCCCACGGTGCGGAAACGTATCCGCACGAATGTTGTGGCGCACTACTGGGTCGCGATCTCGATGCCACGACGGCTCGATCCTCTGACGGAGATGGGCTCGCCTCGCGCGAAGTCACCGCACTCTTCCCACTGGTGAATCGCCGCGATGATTCGCCGCGCAATCGCTTCTCGGTCACATCCGAAGACGTCCGCGACGCCGAGAAAGCCGCCCGTGAAAAGGGAATCGACGTCGTCGGTTGGTACCACTCGCATCCCGATCATCCGGCCGCACCAAGCCAGTACGATCGCGACCACGCCTGGCCCTGGTACAGCTACATCATCGTCAGCGTCGCCAACGGCCGCGCCGAAAACATGACCAGTTGGCGCCTCACCGATGACCGCACCCAATTCACCCCCGAAAATCTGGAGATCGCGGGGAGGAGTGGCGCCGCCCAATCCGCAACATGAGCATGATGTAAAATTCCTGAAAACCTCGCGCGAACAACTCCCGCGAACTGGTAACCAAACGCGACTTTGACTTAGAATTTCAACTCCGATTGGAGCGTAACAAATGGCAGTGAAAGTCATGATTCCAACTCCGCTTAGGGTTTACACCGGCAAGCGCGACTCGACCGAAGTCAGCGCCGGCACCGTGGGCGAAGCACTGAGCGGACTCACAACGCAGTTCGGCGATCTGCGCAAACACCTCTTCACCGAAGACGGAAAGCTCCGCAGCTTCGTCAATGTCTACCTCAACGACGAAGACATCCGCTACCTCGCGAAGGACGCCACTCCCACCAAAGATGGCGACACCATCAGCATCGTCCCCTCCATCGCCGGCGGCTGCGCTCCCACTTGCCGTTGTTGTTGATTTCGTTCCAATTAGGAGTCGAAGGCGCCGGCTTGCATCGAGCCGCGATGCATCACATCTAATTGATTTGCAGAATATGATTCGGAACGTTTTTGCGTCGCTTGAGCCGACGCAAGTGAACTGACGAAACGATTGAGAGAGTAGAGATTCGAGGGAATTGGAAATGTCAACGCAAGTGAAACCGCTCACAGAATCGCCAGCCGCTGGCGCAGCGACCAGCCTGAGCAAGGAAGAGATTCTCCGCTACAGTCGACACCTGATCATGCCCGAAGTCGGCATGGAAGGTCAGCTCAAGCTCAAAGGCGCGAAGGTGCTGCTGATCGGCACCGGAGGACTCGGCGCTCCGCTCGGTTTGTATCTCGCCGCCGCCGGTGTCGGCAAACTCGGCCTCGTGGATTTCGACGTCGTTGACTTCACCAACTTGCAGCGGCAGATTGCGTTTGGTTCGAGCGATGTTGGCAAGTCGAAGGCGAAGTCGGCGCAAGCGCGATTGTCGAATCTGAATCCGGATATCGAGATTCAGGCGTACGAGACGCAACTCGACAGCAGCAATGCGCTCGAGTTGTTCAAGGACTACGACATCATCGTCGATGGCACCGACAACTTCCCAACGCGCTATCTTGTCAACGACGCGTGCATCCTGCTCGGCAAGCCGAATGTGTACGGATCGATCTTTCGCTTCGAGGGCCAGATCACCGTGTTCGGCATGCCCGATGGTCCGTGCTACCGCTGCTTGTATCCGGAGCCACCTCCGCCGGGGCTTGTTCCGTCCTGCGCCGAAGGCGGAGTGCTCGGCGTGTTGCCTGGAATCGTCGGATCGATTCAGGCGATGGAAACGATCAAGTTGATCATCGGCAAAGGCGACAGCCTTGTCGGGCGATTGCTGCTCTTCGATGCACTCGGGATGAAATTCCGCGAATTGAAGCTGCGGAAGAATCCGAGCTGCCCGCTGTGCGGCGAGCATCGCACGATCAACAAACTGATCGACTACTACCATTTCTGCGGAATCCGTGGAGAAGAAGCGGAGGCTCCTGATTTGGGCGTACCAGAGATCACACCAAGGGAATTGAAAGCGCGGCTCGACAAAGGCGACGATCTTTTCATTCTCGATGTGCGCGAGCCGCACGAATACCAGATTTGCAATCTGAACGGGAAGCTAATTCCCCTCGGCGAGATTGCGCGCCGCGTGCATGAGCTCGATACTTCGCGCGAAATCGTCGCGCATTGCCGCAGCGGCAAGCGCTCCGCCGAAGCCGTCGATTTCCTGCGCAAAGCGGGATTTCGGAAAATCCTGAACCTTAAGGGCGGAATTCTTGCTTGGTCCGACGATGTCGATGCGAGCGTGCCGAAGTATTGAGGAAGTCAGAAGTCGACAGTTGAAAGTCAAAAGTGACAAAGCACTCAGAACCTTCGACTGTCGTTGAGTCCGAGGTCAGACTCTGAGGATTGAGGTAAACTCAACGCTGCGCGCACAACGCAGCTTGCTTGGGTCAAGGAGAACGAATGGCGGCGACGAAGATTACAGTGAACAACAACGGATCGATTCGAGTGGAAGGCGATTTCGAGATTGTCGATCCGACAGGGGCGCCATTCGGTCTCGCTGGCCGCACCGCGATCGGTCTGTGCCGCTGCGGCGCGTCGGCCAACAAGCCGTTCTGCGACGGCTCGCACAAGAAGGTCGGTTTCAATGATCCCGTTGTCGCGCGCGAACTACCGCCCCCGGTGCCCAAGCCACAGGTTTAGACAGGCTCGTTTCAAATCCTCATTCGAATCGTGGCTTTAAAAGCTTGCTTCATGCTGGAGCATCTGCGGTTAACTTCGTTTTACTGACTTCAGAGGCATCGGGCGAACCGCCGTCGGCATCGCGCACCGTCTCAGGAACACCAAAGAACAAGATCGCGAACGCCGCAACGGCAATCATGGCGAGTCCCAGAAACGAAGCTCGAAAACTGAATCTCTGAACCAATTCTCCGCCGATGGTATTGCTCAGCGCGGCGCCGATTCCAACTGTTGTGGCGAGCGCGCCAGCGGCCAGGTTGAATCTTCCCGTCCCTTCGGTTCGATCCTTGATCACGAGCATCGAAACGATCACGAAAACGGCGTTGGCCACGCCGTCCAGAAGTTGAATACCGATCAGCGCCGAGGGAGCATGTGCGAGCGTGTACATCACGCCGCGAATCGGGAGCACACCAAATCCCAGCAGAAGCAGAGGCTTGCGGCCTTTGTGTGCGCGCGTACCGATCCACGCAGCCGAAGCCGCGATCACCAACTGCGTCACGATGATGCATGCCGACATGAACGGCGGTGCCATCCGGGGATTTCCCTGCGCCAACATTTCGCCCAGTTCAGGAAGCATCGCTGCGTTGCTGAGATGAAACAGGAACGAGGCGGCGAGAAACACGAGCAGCACACGATCCTGCACCAACACCGAGATTCCTTCGGTCTGGATTTCTTTGCCATCACGTTTCGTCACGCCGGCACCGCGTGCTCGAGCGTAATCGATTTCGTTGCCGTTTATTCCGAGCAAGGCGAGAAATGCGGGAATGGCTAGGGCAATCGCTACAGTGAAAATCCATCGATAGCCGAATTTGTAGCTGACGATGGCCACAAGAATCGCCGTGAATACATTTCCCGCAGAGTTAAAGGCCTGATTCTTTCCGAATTGACGATCAAACTGATTCGCGCCGACGATACCTAACGTGATGGCGGCGATGGTTGGCGCAAGGAAGGGCCCGGTGGCTCCGATCAGGAACTGCGCGATGTAAACAGCAACGGTGTCGTGACGCAGGAGAAGTAACGCGGCACCACAAACCAAGATGCTGAGGGCGGCGGCAACCAACAAACGTTTTTGGCGCGCGGCATCGACGATGGCTCCCGCCGGAGTCTGAAGCGCAACGGTCACCAGGCCGCCGAAGGTAAGTGCGTAGCCGACGTGAGCCGCATTCCACCCTGACGACGCCAGATAGGCGGCGAGGAAAGGGCCGAGTCCGGTCTGGACGTCAGCGACGAAGAAGTTGAGCCATTCGAGGGAACGCAAGGTCTTGCGAGAGGAAATGCTGCGGTCGTTTGAAACAGAGCTCTGAGTAGTGCTCAATGGTCATGTGTCCCACCAGTTTTTTAGCTGTAGGGCGCTCGGCAAAACATCCGGTGAAGGCAGCACTCTATTGGGCGCGAACACTGAGGCTGATGGATTGGGGGTCTGACTGTTTTCGAGGCGGAGAGCTGTTCGAATGCCGTAGGCTGAGCTGTATCAACCGGGTGAGAAAAGCGGCGAAGGCAGTAACAACGGTCTCGGCACCGCAAATTAGAGATTCCCAATTCAGTGAGACGGGTCTCATTGTGAGAATCGGTCCTGTTGCTGTTTTGGAACTTCTTCCACACCAATAAGTGTCCAAAAATGAATTAGATAGAGAAGCATAGAAGGCGTTTCCACGCTTTGTGCCAGCGTCTCGCGCGTTTCATTTTGCTGTGTGCTGCCAGTAACCCCTCCTGTAAGCCGTTCCGAATCAATGCATTAGAGACGGTCGATTTAGGCCGAGAAGGGACGCTGGCGTGCATTTATCCGGGTTTGTTACGGCTTCTCTGGCTTTCTTCGGCATTTGGGGGGATTCGTGGGCGGTTGGACCAAAATTGCCGGGTTTCTACGGCACCCGGCTTCGACGACGACGGAGAGCGTTCGACGCGCGTCGAAGGAGTCCGCCGGGGTCTCTCGCCTCTCGATTCTGACCTATTCGATCATTGCACTCGGTTACTTCGCGCTCATTGGATATCTGCGCTACGCCGGCGTTACGGGGACGACACAGAGCTATCTCTACCTGGAAGTCGGCGGGACGCTGATCAGCTTTTGCTATGCAGCGAACGCGCTGGTGCGGTTCCGCGGCACGCATGACCGCACGGCGCTGATTCTCGCCTTTGGTTTTGTTCTCTCTGGAATTATCGAGACAGTCGGATATTTCGCGCTGAATACGCGACTGCAGGCCGGCCACGCGCTGCCGACCACCGTGCCGATGGGCTGGATGGTGAGCCGCGTTCTGCTCGCGGTGATGTTGCTGGCGGCGATCGCAGTGGAACGGTACATGCCGACTGCGCGGCAACCGAGCCGCGAAACAGCCGGGGCGCTACTGGTGGTTTTGCTCGCGGCGTATCTGACGAGCGCAACATTCTTGGCTGCGCCTGCAGCGCCCTTCGCACACGCAGCGTGGATTCTTTCGCGTCCCTGGGACTTGCTGCCGGGCGCGCTCTTTCTGGCGGCAGCGATCTGGTACCGACAGCAACTCAACAGCAAGAGCGGGGATCGGCGCGAAGCACCGAGCCTTTACGAATATTCGCTGTATGGCTGCGCGTCGCTGAATGTGCTTTGCCACGCGGCCGCACTGTTCTCTCGCCATTTGTTTGATGGGCCGTTTTTTCTCGCGGAGCTTTGCAAGACAGCCAGTTACGTGATGATTCTGGCGGG
>JAFAZL010000789.1 GCA_019239815.1 Acidobacteriota bacterium | reverse complement strand
CACCTGTTCCGGAACCCGGTACGACAAACCAGGCTGCCTTAATCTTGCCGCCCACAACGATTTCCCGCCCTTGCAGCACGAAGGTTCCCTGACGTCCGGCTAGGTTTCCACGGAATCGTTGCATACTAATCATATGCGCGGACTTATCTTGGTTTTGGACTTGTAACGCGCGGACCGTCGATTCGCCGTCAATGTCTCCAGAGAATTTTTCCGTGATACTGATCTCCATCAGTGGCGGACTTACCGTTTGGTCGTAGGGTTTGGCTTCAGAACTTTCGACTAGAATCTTTGCCTGCGCATGCGTACGGGCGGGTGCGTTTGAAGACGTCATATTCCGTTGTTCCTTTGAGTGAGCCGTGATCCCGAGTAGCAAAACCCCCAAGGAAAAAATGAGTCTCAGAATCTTTCCATGCACGTCCTATCTCCACAATTTCAACTACGGGAAACGCCCCCGTTGCGCCAGTTCCATTTGAAAAATTCTGCTGCCTTTGAATCCTTGGACTCGCTAGGTGCAGATCGAGGGCGAGAATTTTTAAATCTGGGCGGATGGTGACATATGAAACTCGCCAAAGTTCATCCGCCCTCGGATTTACTGGTGACTCAGATCAACTGCGAACGGTAATAGTCAATGCAACGTTGCGTCCGTCGTCTACCGGCCGATATTCGACTGTCACCAAGGTTCCTGTGGTGACGTGCCCTTTCAACTGTGTGTCCTTACCCACGACAAAGTTCATCACTTTGTTGTCGTTACCATCCACCTGTAACGCGAACGTTGTGCCTGAATTCCCAATCGATTGCACTTTCCCAGCGACGCTTTTCGTTGCTGGTTCAGATTGTTTTCCGGGGTCCGACTGCGTCAAGTTGGGACTGGGTCGTGCCGCTACACCCAGCGCCAGCATTGTCGCCACGGAAATACCGCAGAGAAGCGTTCGAGTCATTTACGCAAACCTCCTAGAAGAGTTGGGGCGGATCGTAAGTGGGAGCACGCGGCGGTCCATTGCAAGCTCAAGCCGTACGAGCCTGCGAACACTCTTCCAGACTTCTCTGTGAAAAAATGTGGCCAAAGGCCGGCCGAGGATTCACGAGACCTACGAGAAGTTTTTTCAGGCGACTAGACGTTTTTTCTGCAGTAGATATGCGGCATACAGCGAACGCTTGATGCATACCCTACTTGATATCGGTGTTGTGGACGAATCAACGAGTGCCGTGGGTCATGCCAGGGTAAAAGGCGCTATTAGATGATGAAGGCGACACCGGGGCGCAAAGGGCATCCGCCGCGCGGTCGATAGATATGGATAGATCTTGAAGCGAAGATCCGGTGTAGGCGTACGACGGTGGTCTTCTAGTGTGATCCCGGACTGCCCCGTCGGTCGGCTTCGCCTACAAACCAATTCGCAAAGGACATCTCAGGGTTGCAGCGACGCGATGTACGCTGTGAGATCGACGATGTCTTGATCGGTCAGACGGGCAACGACCGGCTTCATAGCAATCGCGTTACGGCCGTCGCGAGTACCGCTCTTGAAGTCATAGAGCTGCCGCGCTGTAGCGGCCGCCGAGCGTCCTGCCAACGGCGGGAACATGTCTCCGTTTCCTTTCAAGCCGTCTCCATGACACGTAGAGCAGGGAAGAGTTCTTCCGGCATCGCCAGTCTTCGCCAGTAGCTCGCCCCGCTTTACGCTTCCGGTAGGC
Source organism: Acidobacteriota bacterium (assembly GCA_019239815.1). The sequence continues at coordinate 2,639 of JAFAZL010000789.1, read as the reverse complement.
ACATACGCAATGAACCCGGATGTAGCGTCGCGCAACATTGTCCGATCCACATCCTCCGGCACTTCGATGATGCGGAGCCCGATAGGTTCTTTGGCGCGGCTGGTATCCACGAGCTGCACGTTATGAAGACCAGGATGTGTAACTGGCACTGAGTCGGTTTCGACGACGCGAATGTTTCGAGCGGCCGGCAAAGACTGAAAATATTCGGCTGCGAGTTTTGCGTCGGCTGCGTCAAGCGCTTTCGCAACCGGGATCATGTCGTTAACAGTTGCACGCGGCACGAGACTACGCCGCTTGCCTTCCTTCATGTCGGTGAGTTGTTGAAGAAAATAGGCGACGGGTAAGCCTTGAAGATCGGCCGTATCGGGCTTGCCCCGCCCGTCGATCAAGTGACATTGTCCGCACGCTTTGTAAGCGCCCTCTTTGCCCTCGATTACCGGGGCTGGCGGCGCAGGATGCAACTCCGGAAACCAATCGACCGTGCTGGTGCTGCCGTTGATTTGGGTGTCGGTATAGCTCTTCGTACTGCCTGGAATATGGAAGAGCTTGCCGTCGTCCGGCTTCGGAGTTTCGTGCACTCCCTTTGGATAAGGCCAATCGGGAATGTTGATCATTGCGGAGCTGGCTGGTGGATCGTCGGGCGGCTTCGTTGAAGCCTGGGCGTTCGACAGATGACTGATCGCGAGGAAGAGGCAACTGGCCGATAACACGTAGAGGAAATAAAAGCATCTCTGTTTCATACCAATGTTCCACGGGCAGCGCAGGGCTTCCGTGTCGTTTTCCGGCTCCATTTTCTTTTGAACTGCGACGCAGGCTACATCACGCGAGGTTGGTGCGCAACAGTGGAGAGTGCGAGGCAGTTTCAGCCTATGTCAACAATCCTTTGAATTTTGTTGCCAGCGCTCCGCGCACTTTGTCTTCCGATACAAACTGCTCGAACATGCCAAGATCCGCATCGATCGTAACGTCGTGATCGGTCACGTCGATCGTCCCCTTGATCGGCGAACTCATAAAGCCCAGCTTCGCGCTTAGCGCGAACGTCAACGTCGATCCTTGCCAGCTTTTCTGTTCCAGCACCAACTTGACCGGGAGCCCATCCATTTTGAACACGTCGTCGAAGCCGCGATCAATGGAATCGACAACCTCTTGTTTCGGCTTCTTGTGAGCAATCGTTATGCGCATGCAAAGATTGTCCCACGTTCGATGCGAATGAGCGTCGGAAACCTTCGGAAGGGGGCTACCTGACTAAGGGGAAGCGACGGCTGAAGGTGTAGTCCGACTCTGGACCTAACCCAGTTTTTCGCGAAGGGCTTCGAACAGCGCTGCCTGCTTTTCAGGTCCGAGCTTCTTGCCCTGTTCAGTCAGGTAGAAGACGTCGATCACTTTCTGTCCCTCGGTGTCGATCAGCGCGACCTCGATGTTGCACCACAGCCGCGCAAGCGTTGATCCGATGTCGTAAAGCAAGCCTGGCCGGTCCTGCGCCACGATTTCGAGCAGGGTGCTGTGCTCCGATGAATTGTCATCGAACCCGAATTTTGTGTCGATCGCGACCTTCGGAGGCCGCTCGCGGCTCGCTTTGTCGCGACCTTGCAGCAACGGCTGCAGCGGCGCCTTGCCGTTCACCACATCGACCAAGCTGCGCCGGAATCGATCAATCTCCGTGGGATTCAGTTCCAACGTACGATGTAAATCGGCGAAGTGAAACGTATCGACCACAGTGCCGGCGGCGTTCGCAAAAGCATCCGCCTTGATAATGTTCATGCCCCAGCCGGCGAGCACGCCCGCGATCGTCGCGAAAAGCGACGGCCGATCCGCAGTCATCAGCGTTAACGAAAACGCCCGACCTGTGGAGCGCAGTTCCACCTGCACCGGCTCGGTTCTTAGGTTCCGATACATCGTGATCTGCTGCGCAATGTCATTTGCAGAGTGAACCGCCAGATATCGGCGCGGCAGCCCTTCGAGGAATTGCTCGATCTCTTCCGTAGTTCCACCAGACAGAACCGAACGAACCTGCTCAAGCAATGAAGTCTCGTCGGGCGCGTGAACGCGATCTCGGTCAAGCGTCCGGCTGAAGTGATTTGAAGTGGCGACAAACAGCTGCCACAACATGTCCGCCTTCCACGGCGTTAAAGCTTCGGGATTGACGGCGTGGATGTCGGCGTAGGTAAGCAAACACAGACGCTGTAAACGTTCCTGATTTCCGACCGTTGCAGCGAATCCGGACACGGTCGCTGGATCAAAAATATCGCGTCGCTGCATCGTCGCCGACATGTCGAGATGACGCTCGATCAAGAAATGAACTTCAGCGATTTCCTCTTCAGACAGCTTCAACCGTTCCGCCGCGCTCGCGAGAGCTTCCAGGCTGCCTGCAACATGATTCTCGACGGGCATGCCTTTGCCGATGTCATGCAGCAGCAGCGCGAAGATCAGGAGGTCTCGCCGATCGACCGTGCGCCACAGCGGCTGAAAATGCTCCGCGCGCTCGTCGGATGGATCAGCCAGCTCCTGCAAATGCTCGATTGTGCGCAGCGAATGTTCATCTACCGTGTAGCGATGATAAAAATCGCGCACGACCAGCGAATCGATCCGGCTGAACTCAGGCAATATTTCCGTGAGCAATCCCAGCCTCTGCATAGGCC
>JAFAZL010000429.1 GCA_019239815.1 Acidobacteriota bacterium | reverse complement strand
GGCCACGAATTCGAATTCATCGCCGACACCACTCTCACCGGCAACCCAGACCTCGTCGTGACCCAACTCGGCGCGCCGCCACTCTTGCTCCGCAGCGAAGGAGCGAATCAACACTCCTGGATGAGGATCGATTTAAGAGGCCTCAACGACAACAAATCCGCCATCGGCACAAAAGTCGAACTCTACGCCGGCGCTCTCTATCAAAAGTGGGAAGTCCCCGGTGCCTCCGGCTACCTCGGCCAAAACGCCCCTACAATCCTCGCCGGCCTCGAAAACGAAAAGAATGCCGAAGTCGTCCGACTCCTCTGGCCCACCGGCGTCCCGCAAGACGAAATCAATCTCTCCGCCAAAAAAGATCAACCGATCGGCGAGCTCGATCGTCGCGGCAGCTCCTGCCCGGTTCTCTTCGCCTGGAACGGCCACGAATTCGAATTCATCGCCGACATGATCGGCCCCGGCGTCGTCGGCCACTGGATCGCGCCCAACGAACGCGATGTCCCCGATCCCGACGAATATCTCAAGGTCGCATCTCGCAGTTTAAGACCATCGAAAAATGGCCTCCTCAGCTTCCGCTTCATGGAGCCGATGGAAGAAACCGTCTACCTCGACCAAGTCCGTCTGCTCGCGATCGATCATCCTGCTGGCTACGACGTCTTCCCCAACGAACGCTTCGCCAGCAATCCGCCATTCCCCGAATTTAAAGTCGTCGCCTCCAGCGCGAACACCAGCCACGCCCCCGCAGGCGCATGGGACGACAAAGGTCGCGACGTCCTCCCGCTCCTCGCCAAGCACGATCGCAAATATGTCACCCAGTTCGACGAACTCCCCTTCGCCGGTTTCGCCAAACTCCACTACGTCGAACTCGACCTCGGCCCCATCGATGCCAACAAACCTCTCCGTCTCATCCTCGACGGCTACACCGACTACTTCACCGCTACTTCGATGTACTCCGCCGATCAAGCCGGAATAAAAGTCATCGCGCCTTACGTCGAAGCCCAAGACGCCCACGGCGCTTGGAAAAAAGTCATCGACGACATGGGCTTCCCTGCGGGTCTCGCGCGCACGATGGTCACCGACCTCACGGGCAAGCTCCCGCCCGGCACGCGCCGCATCCGCATCGTCAACAACCTGAAAATTTATTGGGATTCCATCCTGATCGACCAAACGCCCGACGCGAAAGACGCGCGCGTCAGCGAAGTTCCCCTAGCCGACGCCAAGCTCGAATTCCAAGGCTACCCGCGCGAAATCCGCCTAACGCCCGCCAGCGACACAATGTATTCCTACGCCGACCGCAGCATGACCGGCCCTTACGCCCACGCCGCCGGCAACTACACTCGCTACGGCGACGTCTTCAACCTCCTGCAAAAATCCGACGACCGCTTCGTGGTCTTCAGCTCCGGCGAAGGCATGTCCCTCGATTTCGATCCTAAAACTCTGCCCGCGCTACCGACAGGCTGGACCCGCGACTACTTCTTCTACGCCGACGGCTTCGAAAAAGACCTAGACTTCTACGCCGCCCACGCCTTCACCGTCGAACCTCTCCCGCACCACGGTGAAATCGCCTATCCATATCCCGGCGACAAGTCCTATCCGACGGACGCGACTCACCAGCAATACCAACTCGACTTCAACACAAGACAACGCAGCGACCACATGCCCGCCGCCCTCCGCTACACCTACACCCAAAAATAATCGGTACGATTTTGTAGGGGCGGGGCTTGCTCCGCCCGGCGTCAACACGAATACGCACCATGCGACGCGCAGAAAGTGTAGGGCGCAGCACGCTGCGGCATGATCGAAATTTTCGAGCCAGTTTTCTCTTTGTGGGTCGCGGCTTCAGCCGCGACATGAACTAACGAACGAACAAGGGGCTTCAGCCCCTGAAGTAACCGGATGCATGGCCTGCCCTACTTCTCCTCCTCCAACGCCTCCCGTATCCCATCCAACTCTTTCTTCTTCTTCCGATCCACATCCGGCCACTTCAAATCCAACCCCGCCAGCGCCTCCACAATCCCCGCCCCCACAATCAATCTCGCGAACCACTTGTTATCCGCCGGCACCACATACCACGGCGCATGCTCCGTCGCCGTCCTCTGTACCATCTCCTCATACGCCTCTTTATAGTCCTTCCAAAACCCGCGCTCCTTGATATCGTCCATCGAAAACTTCCAATTCTTCTGCGAATCATCCAGCCGCGCCAAAAATCTCTGCCTCTGCTCCTCTTTCGAAATATGCAAAAAGAATTTCCGGATCATCACGCCGTTCCGCGTCAGATATTTCTCAAACGCATTGATGTCCTCATACCTCTGATCCCAAATGTGTTTCGTGATCAACTTCTCCGGCAATTTCTGACCCGCAAGCACCGGCGGATGCACCCGCACCACCAGCACTTCCTCGTAATACGACCGGTTGAAAATCCCGATCTTCCCCCGCTCTGGCACCACCTTGTGGCATCGCCATAAAAAATCGTGATCCAGTTCCTCGCTCGTCGGCGCCTTGAACGACCACACATCGCAACCCTGCGGGTTCACTCCCGACATCACATGCTTCACCGCGCCGTCTTTCCCCGCCGCGTCCATCCCCTGAAAAATTAGCAGTAGCGCCCACCGGTCCTGTGCATACAACCGCTCCTGCATCTCGCTCGCGCAAGCACTGCTCTCCGCCAGCAACTTCTCCGCATGCGATTTCGACTTCACCCCCCGCGTCTCGCCCGGATCGAAATCCTTCAACCGAAATTTCTTCCCATTCGAAACGCAAAATGGTTCAGCCAGCCTCTTCGCCTCTTCCAACAGCTTCTTTGTCTTCATACCCGCAGTGTAGTCCCGCTCAAGCCGCATCAACAATCCACCGTTCCCAGTCTGCCCGCCCACATGGACTGCGGGCGGCTAGCCCCCGCTTTCGCACCCGCTCCCAGCCACCGTAATCTCCGCGAACCTCAGCGCTCTCCGCCTCTGCGTTATCTTTTTTTTCTTCTCGTTCTTCTCTTCCCACAAAAAGCAACGAGCCCGCGCCGCAAACTTCGCAGCACGGGCTCGTCTCCAAACTACTTCGTTCTTCTAACTCTTAGTTGCTCGAAACAACC
>JAFAZL010000268.1 GCA_019239815.1 Acidobacteriota bacterium | reverse complement strand
ACTTCACCAGTTTTAAAACGCTTCAATACGAACCTTGCCCAACGAGTCGATTGTTTCACGGACAGTCTTAACACAAGAGTAGAACGTATCACCAGCGGAGCCGGTGTCGTGGGAGGTATGCAACGCTGGTCTTCTGCCCTTCCGCCGCACACTCCTGGATTCGCTGCGGCCGCGTTTTATCGGCGTCGCGAACACGCTAAAATAGTGGTCGGGTAACGAAACGGGCTCGCCACGAGGCAGCACATCCGATTGGCGATCTGCGTACAGGTTTCTTAAGGAAGCTGCCGCCCGGCCGGCCCAATTTGAATCTAATCCGTTGAACCAGGAGTGAATGAAAGTGCCCGAAGCCTCTGTCATCAAGTTGAACCCGCCCCGCCTACAAGAGCGACGAGCGCTGCTCATGGCTGGACTGCAGGAACACTACACACCGCAGACGCAGAATACGATACCGGCACAGTGGAAGCGGCTGCCTTTCGGCAAGATCGCCGGGCAACTGGGTCGAATGGCTTATGGCGTAGTCTTGAACCTGGACGAAAAGACTGGAGAATTCGACTATTTCTGCGGCGTCGAGATTGCGACGGTTTCTCCAGCGCATGTGATGTTAAAGACTTACAAGTCGCCGCAGCAGAAATATGCCATTTTCTGTCATCGAGAGAACGTTTCGAGACTTCGGGATACGATTCACGCCATTTTTACTGCTTGGCTTCCCACCTCGGGGCAATCGCTTTCCCACCCGACGCCGACGTCCCCGAATCTGATCGAATATTACGGCGATAATTTTGATCCGGAGTCGGGGACGGGGGATATGGAAGTGTGGATTCCGATTAAGGCGTAGCTGGAGGCGACGTCGGCGCGGTCGCTGGGAGCGAAGGTCTAAAGGAACGGATTCACTACACGCAGAGAGCCGAATCGCTGACCGTTGTTTAGGTCTTCAGAAAAGAGAATCGAGCATTGAGCGCTATGCGCGGCGCCAATGATGAGCGCATCCCAATAAGACAACTTGTGAGATGAAGAGAATTCGAGCGCGCTAATCGCCAACTCGGCCGATACCGTGATCGTACGCCAACTCAGAAAGTTCTGCGCTCGCTCGACAGTCTCCGTCACAGAACGAGGGGGACGCATTTTTTGCGTGAGAACAACACAAAATTCCTGAAAAACTTGCGTGCTCAATACCCCGCGGTGGGACAACCAGAGATCATCTACTAGCGATTTCGCAATTGAGTATTTCCTGCCTTCGTTCGGAGTGTGCGCGTAAACGAGGATATTCGTGTCGACGAAGCAAGTCTCATCGTTCATGGAGTTCGTCGCGCGTGTAGCCGCGCTCCCAAACCGAATCACCAAGACCTTTGTTCATAAGTGCGATGGCCCGCTTCCTTGCTTCCTCATAGCGGCCGCTGTGAGTGGACGTTTGCTCGATTGCTTCGGCGACCAGTGCGCTGATGGAAGTGTCTTTTTCTGCGGCGATGATGCGGATCTTGCGGAGCAAATCTTTGTCAATTTTGATCGTTAAATTGACCTTGGTTGTTGGAGGCTTCTTTTCCAGTTCCTTTGCTTTGGCCACGACGGCATCCTCGAAGATCCCGTTTGCACGTAAATCGTGCTGCACGATTTTCTGTGCTGCACATATTGTCGTACAGCACGATTTTACGTGCGGGAAGACAAGAGGGTCAATACCCTGTTTCAACTTGCCTCGAATGAGTTACTTAGCGGCGGCTAGGGCGTAGAGAAATTCTACGTGGGCTTGGGCGGCGCCGTCCATGCCTTGGACTTTGGGGTTGGCAGATTCGATGAGGTAGTATTCGTCGGGGGCGTGGGCGCCGTTGCCGTGGCCGAGACCGAAATGTGCGGCGGGGAGGCGGAGCGGGTCGCCGGTGAAGACGTAGCCGGGCCAGGAGCCAGCAAGTCGCGGGAGGATGACCGGGTCGATGCCGTACTTGCGATAGGTGGCTTCCGTGACTTTGATGATAGCGGCGTCGGGATCCGTAGTTGTGGGATCGTAGCCGCCGGACATGTTTACTTCGATGTCGCTGAAGCCGTGCTTGACGAGATGCGCTTTCAGTGCGGCTAGAGCTTCCTGGGCAGTCATGTCGGGGACCAAGCGCATATCGATCTTAGCGAGCGCTTTGCCGGGCAGAATCGTTTTGCCGCCAGGACCGGTGTAGCCGCCGACCAAGCCTTCGATGTTGATCGTGGGCTTGGACATCAACATTTCCATCGACTCTTCCCAACTGACATCGTTGATCCAGTGCTGAACGCCTTGCATTTTTTGCTTCGACGAGGTGCCACGCGGGACTGTCGACCCGCGCTTTGTTGCTGGAGTGCAAATCTTTCTTCGGACCGCGGCCCCATTTTTCGCCGCTGGAAATCATTTCGAGTTCGACGACACCTTTTGCGCCGAGAAACATCGTGACCATGCCGTCGAATTGCTGCGAGGCGTACGGCATGTAGACGCCGGTACATTTTTTCAGAGCGGCAGCGATCTCGGGTTTGTGGACGACTTGCGGAAAATGCGGCGAGCCGATTTCTTCTTCGCCTTCAGCGACGAAGACGATGTTAACGGGGAGCTTCTTCCCTGCTGCTTTGATCGCGATCAGAGCGGCGAGCAGCGTCGCTTCGGGACCTTTTTGGTTGACGGCGCCGCGGCCGACGACAACCTTGCCCATGCCGGGTTTGTCGACCAAGCGCGCTTCGAATGGAGGTGAAGACCATTCGGACGGATCGGCTTGTTTAACGTCATACATGAAGTAGAGAGCAACCGTAGAGGGCGCGCCGGCGTCGAGCGTGGCGAAAATTCCAGGTTGGCCGTCGGTAGGAATCTTAGTTACGGTTTGAAATCCTGCATCGCGAAGGAATCGCATCGTCATTTCGCAGCCTTCGTTCATGCCGCGATTTTCGGCCGCGATGCTTGGCTGGCGGATCCATTCCTGGAGGCGATGGACGGATTCTTCGTGGCGCTTTTCGATTTCTTTGCGATCGGGTCGAGATCATCTGCGCCGAGAACGGAGCGAGAGAGACTCGGGATTGAGAGTGCGGCAGCGCCTACGATGGCCGAGGCCGCAACGCCTTGAACGAAGGTGCGTCGGTCAACGAAATCACGAGTCTGGAATTTATCGGCGGAATCGCTGGAAACGGAGGGGTCTTGGTTGGACATGATTCTCCCTGGATTGTTTGGCGCACGAGCCACTCGTTACGCGCCAGAATGGCGAGAGGGTACACCTGGGAGTCGATGCGGGCAACGGAGGAATTGCGGTGCTCGCCCTACGTGATTGTGACGACGGTCGAGTCTGCCAAAATTGTACGTCGCTAAAGGCGAACGATTACTGGGGGCACTGAGTTTGGACGGCGGCTTCCATGTCGGGATCGAGGAGGGCGCCGCGCCATTTGGCAGTGCAGAGTTGCGTCGAGGTCAGTCCGCTGGCGCCTCGGAGGTCGGCTCCAGAGAACGTGGCGTTGCGAATGTCGGCATCGCGAAGAACTGCGCCAGTGAGGAACGCGCCGTGCAAGTCGGCGCCGTTCAAATCGGCGTCAAGGAGGATCGTGCCCTTCATCTGGGCGCCGCCGAGCCGGGCTTGTGACATTTTCGCGGAAGAAAGGTCGGTTTGTTGGAGATTCGCGAAAGACAGGATCGATTGCTCAAGTTTCGTGTCACGCAGGTCGGCGCCGGTTAGATCGGAGCGCGTGAGTTGGGCGTTGCGCAGGTTCACGGCGTAAAGCGAAGCGCCGTTGAGCTTTGCATTGGAAAGGTGCGAATTCTCGAGATTGCAATACGAAAGATCGGCGGAGCGGAGGTCGGCGCCGATCAAGTTTGCATTGCTGATGTCGGAGGAAACCAAAAGCGTGTGCGAGATGCGAGCACGATCGAGAATGGCATCACGCAAGAATGCTTCTCGCATATTGGCGCCGCGGAGGTCAGCTTCGGAGAGGTAGGCGCCTTCGAGGTCGGCGCGCCAAAGTTTTGCGTTGGCGAGGAACGCGCGATACGCGCGAGCGAAGCGGAGATCGATCTGATTGAGACGGGCGCCGTCGATCGATGCAAGACCCTGATCGCTCCAATCGCCGTTGGTGGGAGGAGTGGAGAGCGAAGCTTCGGTGAGATCGGCGTAGGGCCGATAGCCGACGCTTTGGAGAATTTCGGAGGCCCAGCGGCGGATGCTGGCGCCCGAATGCTGTGGTGCGATGTCCCGGTCAGCCGGCAGGCCACGATTGACCCCGAGGGAGAACAGAAGGATGACCGCGCCTGTTGCC
>JAFAZL010000241.1 GCA_019239815.1 Acidobacteriota bacterium | reverse complement strand
CAAGTCGCTCCAGTGGACCACCCGCCCAGGGTTACGCCGGCTTTGTCCGCAACGTCGGTGAATGTACCGTCGTGGTTATTGTGGTAGAGCCGATTCTTGCCGAAATTCGTAACGTAGATGTCCGGCCAGCCATCGTTGTCGTAGTCGGCGACAGCAACGCCGAAACCCCACCGCTCGTTCGCGACGCCGGCTTTGGCAGTGACGTCGGTGAACGTTCCGTCATGATTGTTATGAAAGAGCGCGGCTCCGGGAGTTGGTTCTTTGCCTCGCATCGCTGCGGCTGTTGAGCCGTTTACGAGATAAATGTCGAGCCAGCCGTCGTTGTCATAGTCGAGCAGGGCAACACCGGCGCCGGGAGCGTCGATGATCGAAATTTTTTCAGGCGTACCGGAATGATGGCGAAATTTATCGAGGCCTGCGGATTTCGTGATATCGGAAAAAATAACAGGCGCACCGTCGACGAAGCCGCCAGCCGTGATAGGGCGCGACTTCGCGTCTTTGATCGGTGCGTGCGCCCCGCCGGTGGACATTCCGCGTGCGGGAGCTGAACTTTGTGGTGTGCTTGCTGGTTGCTGTGATTGCTGACTCTGTATTGTCCGTGTTACAGCGAGCAAGAAGATGGGGAGGACGAGCAGGATGGACAAAGCGAGTTTTGAGCTGTTGAGGAAGGAGGAACGATGCTCGCGCGATCGATTCATTTTGTAGGGGTTGTCGAACTTGCGTTTGGCTCGTCCACAACCAGCATTTGGTCGGCAATCACGTTCTTCAAAATCTGTTGGGTGCCGCTCGGCCATCGAATCTGGACAGTCTGTGCCGCCGACTCCCTCCCAAGTCCGAAATGAACACGCTTGTCGCTCGATGAAAGATAGCTGCCGCCGGTGGAAACAGTCGCCAATTGCTGACCAGCTGCAGTCGTAACGCGAACTTCGGCGCCGATTGCGTCGCGATTGCTGCGATGGCCGACGAGCTTCAGCGTAAGCCAGTGATTTTCAAACGGCGTCTCGTTGTGCAACACGTAAGCTGGTCCATCGTTTGTAGTGACGACCGCGTCGATCCTTCCATCGTTATCGATGTCCCCGATTGCCATTCCTCTGCCCAGCCATGATTGATGAAAGATCGCGCCAGAGTTGGCTGATACATCTACAAAAGACTTTCCGCCGACGTTGCGGAGGAGAAGCATTGGTTCGCGATAGCGCAAGTTTGGATAATTCAACTCAATCGTGTCGAGGTCGTGTCCCTGCGCGATGAGCAGGTCTTTCCATCCGTCGTTGTCGTAGTCAAGAAAAGCGACGCCCCAGCCAGAGTGAAGAATGGTTGCGTTCGCGATGCCGGTATCGAAACTCGCGTAATTGAACGTCGAAGTGCCGGTGTTTTGAAACAGGGCGTACCGCTGGTTGGCGAGGTCGGTGACGAAGATGTCGGGCCATCCATCGTTGTTGTAGTCGTCGAACGCGACACCCATGCCCGCGAATGTTCGGCCGTCGGCGTCCACCGCCGCTCCGGAAATGAGTCCGGTCTCTTCAAACGTGCCGTTGCCGTTGTTGTGATACAGGAATTCAACCATCGAATCGTTAGCAACAAAGATGTCGGGATGTCCGTCGCGATCATAGTCGGCAATCGCTATTCCCAGGCCTTTGCCTGGTTTCGAGATGCCCGTTTTCTTTGAGACCTCCGTGAAGTGACCGTGGCCATCATTGTGGAAGACAAGGGGTACGACGGGTTGAAATAGATCGGGGTGACAATACGAACGGTATCCTTCGCGGTGCTCACCACAAAAAATATCTTCGAAATCATATTGCACATATCGGAGGACAACGAGGTCCAGAAATCCATCGTTGTCGATGTCGATCCACGCCGCGCTCGTGGACCATCCGCTCCCGGCGACGCCCGCGGCCTCGGTCACATCTTTGAAAGTGCCGTCACCGTTGTTGTGATAAAGCTTGTTGCCGCCGTAGGCGGTTACATAGAGATCTTCGAATCCGTCGTTATCGTAGTCGCCGACGGCAACTCCCATTCCATAGCCCGCACCTTGAAGACCAGCTTTCTCGGTCACGTCTTCGAAGGTGCCATCTGTTTTTTGATGAAAGAGGCGGTTCCAATACGGTGATCCGGTTTTCTGCGGAATTGTTCCCTTCGGAGTTGGATCGGCGATCGGCGCCCCGTTGACGAGGAAAATGTCGAGACGGCCGTCGTTGTCGTAGTCGAAGAGCGCGACCCCGGCGCCCATTGTTTCAGGCAGATAGTGTTTTGCGGTATGCGAGGATCTATACAAGAAGTGAACGCCGGATTTATCGGTGATGTCGACAAATCTCCCGGGTGTTGCTGCGTCCGCTGATGGTGCTACCGCTTGCTGCGATCGATTCGACTCCTGTGTGGCAATGCCGGCAAGCAGGGCAACCGCAAACATTAGTGTCAGTTCGACTCGCATCGGGCTGAATGATTTTATCGCACAGAGAGCCTTCCAAGATTGTTTGAAAGTATTGACTTATGGTCTTAGGCCGTTGCGCGCCCCTAGCTGTCAAATACCTACTTTCGATTTATCTACAGAGTGAGGCCTCTGATGCTTCGGAACGTGGCACAGAATGGAAGCCGAGTGATTCTTGACGGGCAGTTC
>JAFAZL010000207.1 GCA_019239815.1 Acidobacteriota bacterium | reverse complement strand
ACGATCTTGTCGGATACACGAGCCTGGTTTGCATCTACTACTATTTCCGGAAATTCCGGATCGCGCAGGCGCAGCAGCTCGCGGCCGCGCAGTTGAAGGCAAAGCTGGCCGAGGCGCAGCTCGAGAATTTGCGCCTGCAGCTTCAGCCGCATTTTCTTTTCAATACGCTGAATACGATTTCGTCGGTGATGTACGAGGACGTGAAGGCGGCGGATCTGATGGTGACGCAACTCAGCGATTTGTTGCGGCTGACGTTGCGAGCTTCGCGGACGCATGAGATTCCGCTGGCGGATGAGCTGCAGATCACGCGGCTGTATTTGGATTTAATGCAGAAGCGTTACGAGGACAAGCTGCGCGTGCGGTATGAGATTCACTCGGAGTTGAACGATGCACTGGTGCCGCAACTGATTTTGCAGCCGCTCCTGGAGAATTCGCTGCGGCATGGAATGAAGGCGAGCGGGGAAGCGATTGATATTTCGATTGCCGCGCATCGCGTTGACGGCAGCTTGATTTTGAAGGTTTCGGATACCGGTGTCGGGCTTGAGTCTTCCGAGCCGAACGACGTACTTGGGCGCGGTGTGGGACTTTCCAATATTCGAGATCGGTTAGCGCAGCTTTACGGCGAGGGGCAGAGTTTTTCGATCACGAATCGTGAAGGCGGCGGCGCGGAAGTGACGCTGCGATTTCCGTCTCGAACTGCGCAGCACTCGCAACTCGTTGACGATAAGGCAGCGGTGATCCTTGCCGAAGATACAGTCTCTACAGAATCACCTGCGATGCAGGATGATTTGGCGTCGCGTGCGAAGGCCGCGCCGTTTCGGCCGATTCCTCAAGACTAATGGCTGCCCAGGACGATTCTCTTCGCGTGCTCGTCGTGGACGACGAAGCGCCGGCACGGCGCAAACTTTTGCGTCTCTTGCGCGAGGAATCCGATATTGAAATTGTTGGTGAGGCCGACAACGCGGAGTCGGCGATCGGTGCAATCGAGAAGCTTCGGCCCGATTTGGTTTTCGTTGACGTGCAAATGCCCGGCGCCGACGGATTTGATGTTGTCAGTGCGGTTTCGGGCAACGGCGAATCGCGAAGCTCGGTGCCGCCGCGATTTGTGTTTGTGACGGCGCACGATCACTATGCGGTGCGCGCGTTTGAAGTTCACGCCTTCGACTATTTGCTCAAGCCCGTCGGCGAGGATCGATTTCGCGAAGTGTTGCAGCGGGCGCAGGAACAACATAAAAAGAATGGCGAGGTCAGCGAAAGACGCCTGCGCGGTTTGATCGATCAGGTTCTCCGTGATCGCGGATTTCCGGAGCGATTGCTCATTCGTGAAGAGAACCGCGCATATTTCGTGAATGTCCGAGACATCGCGTGGATCGAGTCGGAGCGAAATTATCTGATCATCCATTGCGGCGCGAAGTCGCACACGATGCGCGCGACTCTCGATGCGATGGAAGAGATGCTCGATCCGAAATTATTCGCGCGCGTGAATCGCAGCAGCATTGTCCGCCTCGATGCGATTCGCGAAATGCTTCCCTGGTTCCACGGCGAGTACAAAGTCATCCTGCACGACAAAACTGAGTTGCGCTGGAGCCGGCGCTACGTCACACGGCGTCCCGAGCTACTCCGCAATCTCTGATTTTGTCGGTTCTCGAGCGAAGGTAAGTCCGAAGCAGGCGTCAGTCTTTGTGCATGTGCATCGCGAAGATTTTGTCGAGCGAGTCTTCGTAGGGGTAGACGTGCACCATCCACCCGAAGATCACGGGTGAAAAGCGGCCACCTGCGGCGTCGCACGCGTCTTTGGTTGCGATCGAGCCATGAAGGCCAAACTGGGTCCAGTCGGCATTCTGGAATTGGCCGCGGCCGGGAACGCAAAGATTCGTGTGCAGGTGCCACATCGCGATGCTCAGCGGAACGCGCTCGTTCAACTGATTTTCGGTGGCGCGCTTCGGCATGGTGTACATTGCGCCGACGAGTTGATAGCCGGTTGAAGTTTTCTTGTAGAGCAGCGACGTTGGCCGCGCCGGATCGAACGTGAAGGCTTCGAGGAATCCGTTTTTGTAACTCGTGAAGTGATATTCGGGCTGCGGAACGTTGGGCAGGAAGATGCGATAGCCCTCGTCGAGCGCGACGCGGTAGTCCTTGTATTTCTCGATTCCAGCGCGAAGCTTGCTGACGATTTCGCCCGCGCGCGCAACGTCTTCGGGCGTGCGATCGCGCATCGTGGTCATGTACATGTGCTGGCTGTGCGCGTCGTGATGACCGGGCGTCATGTCATTGACGGCGGCGCGCTCGCTCGTTTTCTCTTCCATGTTCATACCGGGCATGGAGCTGTGATCGGCGGGCTGAGATGAAGCTTGTGCTTGCGACGCGGATTCCTGCGAAGACTCCTGCTCGGGAGTGACGACGACTTCGAGTGCTTTCTGCTGATGCGCGGGAATCGCTGCGAGCAGTACAGTCACGAGGAAGAGCGCGCCGAAAAGTATTCCGGCTTTGGTAGCGAGTTTTACAGCGGTACTACGCCGAGACATGAAAAATCCTCTTGCTGAAAAGTAAGGAAGCTACGCGATCCTGTTCCACGAGCGTTGTGACCGGCTCGTTCGGTTGGCCGCACAATTCCTGTGCGAATGACGCCACGCTGCGTGTTCGTCGATGCGAATCGCTGCGTTTTTTGCGCGTTCGACCCTACATCTATGGTACGGACGCGGCGGCCGTGATGTTTCAGTGATTCGAGGTGTTGTTCGCGAGGCAAACTGTCCCGGGGAACAGTTACAGACTTGAAACATTCTTGACGGGAACCGGGTACAGCG
>JAFAZL010000713.1 GCA_019239815.1 Acidobacteriota bacterium | reverse complement strand
TCCGCACGTAGCTCCATGCCGGCTGTTACGCCGGTAGCACCGGCGTCCTTGCCGACGGTTTTCCGCGAGACCTCGCACGCAGCAGTTTGCTAGACTCCTGCGCCATGAAATTCATATTTTCCCGAACGCTCTGCATTTTGCTGTTTGTCGCGTCCTGCACTGCCGCGCAAGAAGTGATTCCCCTCTATCCCGGGACGCCGCCAGGTTCGACGCTCGAAAACTACCCGGAGAAAGAGTATTTCTCGAAGCTTTGGAACACCGAAGTCGTCAGCAATGTGACCAAGCCGACGCTGACGGTGTTCAAGCCGTCCGCTGCGACGAAGAATGGGACGGCTGCGGTGATTTGCCCAGGCGGCGGTTTCATGGCGCTCTCCATCAACAGCGAGGGCACGGACGTCGCCAAGTATCTCACCGACCGGGGGATGACCACGTTTGTGCTCAAATACCGGCTGGCACATACCGGTGAAGACGCGACTGAGGAATTTGCGGCGCTTTATAAAGATCGCGAAAAGTTTCGGGACACCATCGGCAAAGTCGTTCCACTGTCGATTGCCGATGGCGCCGCAGCAATGGTCTACGTCAAACGACACGCCGCCGAGTACGGCATCAATCCAGATCAAGTTGGCATCGTCGGATTCTCTGCCGGAGGAAGCGTGGCCGTCGGCGCGACCCTCGCAGCCGCGCCGGAAGGGCGACCCGCCTTCGTGGCGCCGATCTACGCCGCGATCTCAAGGTTCAAGGATACCCCCGTGCCGGCTGACGCACCGCCCATCTTCATCGCAGCCGACACCGACGACAATCTTGGCTTAGCGCCGGACAGCGTCGCGCTCTATCAAAAATGGGTCGATGCACACAAATCGGCTGAGCTGCATATGTACACTAAAGGCGGCCACGGCTTCGGCGCGCGCAAACACGATATCCCCACTGACCACTGGATTGACCGCTTCGCCGACTGGCTCCAGCTCGAAAACTTCCTGAAATAGGCCGGGCGAACCGGACCGGGCGAGTTGGTTGGCCTAGGAGGCGGCACCCCGGGGCGAAGAAATGAGAAAAGTCTGGGCTCTCAGGAAACCTGTATCCTATAGTTGTCATCGTAGGAAGGTAGGGTTAGTGAGCCATCCGGCGCAAATGGGGTGTATAATACCGAATGGCGGAGGTGGGACTATGCAAGCAATTCTCCGGCAAGCCACGAGATTAGCGGCTTTGACCACATTGGCGGCGACTGTCGCCTGGGCACAAAGCCCTCCCCCGACCTCTGATCCCTCCAAGGCCCCGCCACCCTCCGAAGGTACTCAGAAGTCGCAGGACAAGCCTATCGAGCAGAAAGACACGGTCGACCCCAAAAACAGCAAAGAAGATGTCGATGCCATCGGCAATCGCAGCGTCGGCAAAGGCATCAACTTCTATTCGATCGAGAAGGAAATCGCTCTCGGGAAGGGCTTGGCGCAGGAAGTCGAGCGCTCGTCGAAGCTGATCGATGACCCAGTTGTCACCGAGTACGTGAATCGTGTTGGGCAGAACCTGGTGCGCAATTCGGATGCGCGGGTTCCCTTCACTATTAAGGTGATCGATTCGGACGAAGTGAACGCGTTTGCGCTTCCCGGCGGATTCTTTTACGTGAACAGCGGATTGATTTTGCGCGCGCAGGAAGAGTCAGAACTCGCCGGCGTTATGGCGCACGAGATTTCGCACGTCACGGCGCGTCACGGTACGAAGAACGCCACCAAGGGCGAGATGATGCAGCTCGCGACGATTCCTTTGATGTTGCTCGGTCCGGCAGGTTGGGCGGGTTACGGTTTGTATGAAGGGTTGAACATAGCGATCCCGCTGACGTATTTGAAGTTCAGTCGTGATTCCGAGCGCGAAGCGGACTTCCTCGGCCTGCAATACATGTACAAGGCTGGATACGATCCGAACGCGTTCGTAACGTTTTTTGAGCGCATCCAAGCCGACGAAAAGCGCCGCCCGGGTACAATCCCGAAGGTGTTCTCGACACATCCCCCGACGCCGGACCGCATCGAATCCGCGCAAAAAGAGATCGCGCGCATTCTGCCGAATAAGCCGGAATACATCGTGACCACGTCGGAATTCGATACGGTGAAAGCGCGGCTGCGCAACATCATGTTCGCGCGCAAGGTGCAGGACAATCAGCCGGGCAAGCCGAGTTTGCGTACCCGCACGGAACAGCAGCAGAAGGGGACGCAACAGCAGGATCCCAATGCCAACCCGGACGATGATCGTCCGACACTGAAGCGCCGGCCGGATTCGCAGTAATTCGCGGCGTTCAATCCTAAGCTTCGACGGGCGGCCCATCCGGCCGCCCGTTTTTATTTCCTGGGTAGCTGTGCCACGATCCCCCTGTTCGCATGGGAAAAATGCACCGCTGATTTTCATAAGCGGCGTCGCGTCGGGTTGCACTCTTTCGGGGCTGCCAGTACACTGAATTCCTCGCACTTTCGGAGGAAATCGGTCGGAATGCTGATCAATCGGGACTACGTTGCCCACATGGCTTCAGAAGTTGTGAAGCGCCTCGTTGAAGGGAATCAGATCGAAACAAAGGCGGCGGACGCGGTGATTCCGCGCGTGCGCGCCAAGATGATGGAAGAAATCACCGTTGAGGATCGGCTCAACGATGAGGTGCGCGACATTCTGACGCAGCACCAAGATGAAATGCGA
>JAFAZL010000706.1 GCA_019239815.1 Acidobacteriota bacterium | reverse complement strand
GTCGGTGTCGCGGTGGTGCTACAAAGACATCCCGCTGGATAAACTTTGCCAGTACTCTGCCGAGATTGGCTGCAAGGCGATCGATTTGCTGCCGGTGGAAGAGTGGGAAGTACCGCGGCAGTATGGAATGATTTGCGCGATGGGGTACGCTGGTGGCGGAGATATCCCCCACGCGCTGAATCGCATCGAGAATCACGCGAAGATTGAAGAAAACTTTCGCAAGAATATTCCGCTGGCAGCGAAGGCCGGGGTGCCGAACGTTATTACGTTTTCGGGAAATCGCGACGGGATGTCGGACGCCGAGGGCGCGAAGAACACGATCCTTGGGCTGAACAAGCTCAAGAAGATTGGCGAAGACAACGGCGTCACGATTGTCATCGAGCTTCTGAACAGCAAGGTCGATCACCACGACTATATGTGCGACCACTCAGCGTGGTGCTTTGAGGTGTTGTCGGCGGTCAATTCACCGCGCGTGAAAGCTTTGTACGACATTTACCACATGCAGATCATGGAAGGCGATCTGGTGGCTACGATCCAGAAGAATATCGAAATGATTGGGCACTTCCACACAGGTGGCGTGCCAGGTCGGCATGAACTGGATGGCACGCAGGAAGTGCAGTGGGATGGCGTGATGCGCGGAATTGCGGGGACAACGTACAAAGGCTACGTCGCGCACGAGTTTGTGCCTTCCAAGGATCGCGACCCGCTGATCTCGTTGCGTCAGGCGGTCGATCTCTGCGACGTCTAACTACCATGCAGTCGAAGAAATCGGCGGAATTAGCCAATTTCGGCGTCAATGCGGCAAACCGCTGGGCAATAACAAGCTGTCCTCATTTTCATAGCATGCAGGGTCGATTCCGGCTGGATTGCGAAGAGTGACAGGAAACCCGCCACCCCCAAAACCTTCGCAGCCCGCGAGCAGTGGCGCGTCAATATCGGCATCCGCTCCCAACAAAACGTTTCTGGAGAAACTTGGTCCTGGCCTGATCACCGGGGCCTCAGACGACGATCCCAGCGGCATCGCGACGTATTCGCAAACGGGAGCGCAGTTCGGCTACGGGATGACCTGGGTGATGTTGTTTTCGTATCCGCTGATGATGGTGATTCAGGAGATTTGCGCCCGAATCGGGCGGGTGACCGGGGTTGGAATCGCGGGAAATATGCGTCGCCACTACCCGCGACCGTTGCTATTTGGAATCGTCTCGCTGCTTTGTCTGGCGAACGTATTCAATCTTGGCGCCGATCTCGGAGCGATGGGAGCAGCGGGCCAACTGCTCTTCGGTGGTTCTTTCTTGCCTTATGTCTTTGGATTTGCGGCGCTGTCGCTGATTTTACAGGTCTACATTCCGTACACGACCTATGTGAAATATCTGAAATGGCTAACGCTTGCGCTGTTCGCGTATGTGCTGACGGCATTTGTGGCCCATGTGGATTGGCGCGTTGCACTGCGCTCCACGTTTCTGCCATCGGTGTCATTGAACGCAAAATATTTCACAACTCTTACCGCGGTATTGGGCACGACGATCAGCCCGTATCTGTTTTTCTGGCAGGCATCTCAGGAAGCCGAAGATGTCCGCAACAATCGACAGGAACAAGCACTGAGGCGGGCACCGTGGCAGGCGGCGGAGCAATTTTCCCGAATTCGCGTTGACACGTACGCCGGAATGGCGCTGTCGAATGCGGTCGCTCTGTTCATCATCTTGACAACCGCGGCGACGCTACATGCGGCAGGAATCCGAGACGTGGAGACATCGGCGCAGGCGGCTAAGGCGCTCGAACCATTAGCTGGGAGGTTCGCGTTCGGGTTGTTCGCCCTAGGGATTATAGGCACCGGGCTGTTGGCGGTTCCGGTGCTGGCTGGGTCGGCAGCATACGGCGTCGCAGAAACGTTTCGATGGCATGCAAGCCTTGAATCCCGGCCGAACAAGGCGAAACAGTTCTATGGCGTTCTCGCGGTCGCGACGCTGGTCGGACTGTCTTTGGACTTTGTCGGGCTCAATCCAATTCGCGCTTTGTTCTGGTCGGCGGTGATCAACGGAGTTGTTTCTGTGCCGTTGATGGTCGTGACCATGCGAATGGCGGCCAGTCAGAAGGTGATGGGCGAGTTCACACTGCCGCCCTATTTGCGTTTCGTGGGGTGGATCGCAACCGTGGTTATGCTGGCGGCTTCAGTCGGACTATTCTCGACACTCGGGCGATGAGGGCCATGGCTCGTTCGCCCGAGAGGCGTCAAATTTTTACAATACAGCTTGGGCGACTTTCGAGAGAGTTAGGCAGCATCGCGCGGGAAAAACGATGCTGGAGGTAGTCGATGCCGAATGAAGGTGGGCCTGTAAGCGAAGCGCCACCGGTTCCGGTGGTGCATTCTTCCCAGTCCGGAGGCCAGGGGCACGGGCGAGCCGCGTTTGCGTTTATCTTTATCACGGTCGCGCTGGACATGGTGGCGCTCGGAATCATCATTCCCGTGTTGCCACGCTTGATTGTGCAGTTCGAACACGGCGATATGGGACGCGCCGCGACCCAGACCGGGGTGTTCGCATTTGTCTGGGCGGCAATGCAATTCGTGTTCGCGCCGGTGATGGGCGCGCTCTCCGATCGATTTGGCCGGCGGCCGGTGGTGTTGCTTTCGAATTTCGGATTGGGTTGCGACTACGTGCTGATGGCGCTGGCGCCCACGTTGAGCTGGTTATTCGTAGGGCGGGTAATCTCCGGAATCACAGCGGCAAGTATTCCTACTGCGAATGCGTATATCGCCGACGTTACACCAGAAGAGCAACGCGCAGCGAAATTTGGAATGCTGGGGGCAGCGTTCGGTCTGGGCTTTATCGTTGGCCCGGCGATTGGAGGATTTCTTGGCGGGTATGGCTTGAGGTATCCGTTCTGGGCGTCAGCGATCTTGAGTCTTGCGAACGCGCTCTACGGGTTGTTTGTCTTGCCAGAGTCGCTGCCGAAGGAACGAAGGTCGGCGTTCAGCGTGAAGCGAGCCAACCCGGTTGGCGCATTGAGACTCCTGAGGTCGCATCCTCAATTAGCAGGGCTCGCCGTGGCGATGTTTCTCTACTACAACGCCCACGAGTCGCTGCCGAGTATGTATGTGCTTTATACCGACTATCGCTACCACTTCAGTCCACAGCTGACTGGATACGCATTCACCCTTGTCGGCATTGGTTCGACGATCGTGTCGGCATTCCTGATTTCGCTGGCCATCAGAAGATTGGGAGAAGCGCGAACGCTGTTCACCGGTTGGCTGTGTGGGTTGGCTGGTTTCGCTGTGCTGGCGGCAGCGCCGACCACGGTACTCTCACTGACTTCTATCCCACTTCTGTCGCTGTGGGGACTGGGTAGTCCGGCGATGAATTCGCTGATGACAAAGCGCGTCGATAAGTCGGAGCAGGGACAGTTGCAGGGTGCTCTGATGAGCATGTTTGGCGTGGCAGGAATGATCGCGCCGCTCGTCTTTACCGAAGTCTTTTCGGTCGCTATTTCGCCTAAATGGGGAATCCACCTCCCAGGTGCGCCTTACTGGCTGGCCGCGATTCTGATGGCGGGCAGCCTGGCGATCGCGCTGACTGTGACGCGACGCATAGGGGTTCCCGCTGCTGCAACGACAGCCGAGTGACCCTTTCGCTTATTGAATATTCAGGCCA
>JAFAZL010000037.1 GCA_019239815.1 Acidobacteriota bacterium | reverse complement strand
CGGCGCCACGCATCTCGTCGATGCCGCCACCCTCACCGGCGCTATCGTCGTGGCCCTCGCCAGCATCCACGTCGGCGTCTTCTCCGGCGCCGATCAGTCCTGGACCGACAAGCTCCTCGCCTCCGCAAAAGCCGTCGGCGAAAAAATGTGGCAGCTGCCGATGGACGACGAATACCGCGAATTCATCAAGGGCAGCTTCGCCGACATTCAAAACATCGGCAGCGGCAAGGGCGGCGGTAGCATCACCGGCGCCTGGTTCATCCGCGAATTCGCCGGCGACACCCCCTGGATCCACCTCGACATCGCCGGCACCGCGTGGAACGACGACGCCAAGCCCTGGCTCGCCAAAGGCCCCACCGGCGTAGCCCTCCGCACTGTCGTCAACCTCGTCATGTCTCAGTCGTAGCGTTCGACTTCGAGTCTCTTGTAGGGGCGGGGCTTGCTCCGCCCGACCGATTGAAGCTTGCCTCGATTTTGTAGGGGCGCAGCACGCTGCGCCCCATGTCCGCAAGATCCCCGCGTCTTGAGCCTTCCTCTGCCGCCTCCGCCTCAATCCATTCTTCGCTGATCGGTCACGCTTCCCGTGCCCCTCTTTTCTCCTTGACAATCCCACCCGACCCACTATCCTATGCATAGCAATCCGAGGTATTCATGAATTTCAAAGGCACCCTCCCGACTCTGATCCTCGAAGCCCTCGCCCAGGGCCCTTCCCACGGCTACGCCATCGCCCAATCCATCAAGTCCCGCTCCCGCGGCGTCCTCGACTTCAAGGAAGGCACCCTCTATCCCGCCCTCCACAAACTTGAAAGCTCCGGCCACGTGGAATCCTACGAAGGCTCCGAAAACAATCGCCCCCGCCGCTACTACCGCATCACGAAATCTGGCCGCACCATCCTCGCCAAAGACCGCGCCGAATGGCAGGCCATCTCACAAGCCGTCACCGTAATTTTGGGAGAGGTATAAGATGATGCCGACTATGACGCCGAACTCGACCGCTCTCGACACTTGGCTTGCGCGCGCCACGCGGCAACTCTCGAGTGACTCCACCGCGCAAGTCCGCACCGAAATCGTTCAGCATTACGAATCCGCGCGCGAAGCCGCGATCGTTGCCGGCGCCGCCAACGATGAGGCCGACCGCAAAGCCATCGCTGCTCTGGGCGACCCGAAAGCCGCCAACTGCCAATATCGCCGCGTCCTGATCACAAAGTCTGAAGCGCGCGTCCTCCGCAGCAGCGGTCGCGAAGCGCAATTCTTCTGTGCCACGCCTTTCCGCAAATATCTCCTCGTCGCTATTCCCGCTGTCGCCGCGATTTGCGCCTCCGCGGCGTATGCGACCGCCACACTCACCGCACCTTTCGCTTGGCACGCAACCGCCACTGCTGTTCTGGTCGCGCGCATCTCGCTCGTAGCTGCGGTCCTCACAACGATTTTCTTCGCCGTGCCGCTTCTCCCGATCTATACGCCCTTCCGCGCGCGAACCTACCGCGTCGCAAAATGGCTCGCCATCGCTATCGTCCTCACCATCATCTTCGACGGCGACCGCCTCTACTCGACATGGCTATTCCTCAGCTGCTTCTGGGTTATTGCCTACACCGAAGCCCAGCGCATGTCCCTCCGGCGCAAAATTCCCGCCGCCAACTGGCCCAAGCACCTCTACCTCTAACAACGCTCCACTTCCTCATAACACTCTCCACGCTGTGAGGGGAGCCTGTCATCCTGAGGCGCCAGTAGGGCGCCGAAGGATCTCAGCCGTAACCACTTCGCGAAACCCAACCACGTTGTCATTCCGACCGAAGCGAGCCGACGCTTCTTCTTTCGCGTTCGCTCCTGCGAAGCGTCGGCTCGCGCAGTGGAGGAACCCCGGCGCGACGTCAACGATTCCCAGGCTCGATCGGGCCACTCGCCCGTCCACCGCCTCGTCCATGTACAGGCGCAGCACTGCTGCCCCCCAAGTCCGCGCGATGTAATCCGAACCGCAATCCCTTTCTCCACACAGTCATCACCGCCAAAAACAAAAACGGCGAGCCACTCTCGGCTCGCCGCAAATCTCTTCTCCGAATCATTACTTCCTTACATTGCTTCTCTACTTCGCCTCTCCTCGCACTACATCTTCTCCGGCGCCTCAATCCCCAACAATTCCAGCACTCTCACCAGCTCCCGCTCCACAATTTCCGTCATCGCCAACAAAAACGCCCGCTTCTCCGCATCGCCTTCCGACAAAATATGGTGCTTGTGATA
>JAFAZL010000769.1 GCA_019239815.1 Acidobacteriota bacterium | reverse complement strand
CGCAGCCTTCGACCAATTCGACTCCCATTTGCTGCGCCAGAAATGTGTGCTCGAAATAAGCGGAGTTTGAGACGCCGGGAGTCAGCAGGACCGTGGTTGGATCCTGTGGGTAAGGCGAATTTTCTGGCGCGAGGCTGCGCAGGGTTGCGAGCAGAGCTTGTGGATAGTGATCGATGGGCCAGACGCCATAGTCCTGAAACATCGAAGGGAACACGCGTTTCAGCACTTTGCGGTTTGCCAGCATGTAGGAGACGCCGCTGGGGACACGCAGATTGTCTTCGAGGACGGCGAAGCTGCCGTCGGGCAGACGCACAAGATCGGTGCCGCAGATGCTGACATAAATATCGCGCGGCACGTTTAGCCCGCGCATCTCGCGGCGGAAATGTTTGCAACTGTAGATCAGCTCGCGCGGAACAACGCCTTCGGTGAGGATGCGGCCTTCATGATAGATGTCGCGCAAAAACAAATTCAACGCGGTGAGGCGTTGCGTCAACCCGCGCTCGATTTGCGCCCACTCGTGCGCCGGAATGATCCGTGGAATCAGATCGTTCGGGAATATCCGTTCGGTACCTTCTTTGCTGCCATAGACGGTGAAGGTGATGCCTTCCTGCAGAAAAGTGAGGTCGGCAGCTTGCTGGCTGCGGCGAAGATCTTCAGGGTCGAGGCGAAGCAGCGTGCGTTGCAGCGCCTGATAGTGCGGGCGCGCGACGTCGTGCGCGCTGAACATCTCGTCGTAGGCTTTTCCGTATTGCTCGTCTGGGAGCGGAGGTAGTGTTCCCACGCGTGATGGCACTGCCGAAGCGCTCATCGGGTCTTTCCGGAGTTCAATCGTTGATATACCTGTTTTGCCGAGTAGTGCAAGCGATCTTGATCGGGCCGGGTCAGGCTCCGAGGGAACCTAACTTAGGATCCGCTGCTTTCCAAGTCCAATGCAATTTCCCGATACGTCGAATCCTTTTTTTATTCAGTTGGCGGAGTACAGAACGGCTGACAGGAGCATGCCTTGGATGAGGCACGTCCCCCATACAGGCAATCCCCGAGTCGGCGTGGCTTTTTTCCTTGCGGCGGACAGGTGGCGAATTTCTTTGCTCGATGCATGAGACTGGAAAAGCTCGGCCCGACGCAATTAGGCGCCGGGCCGTGTGTTTCGATTTGTGCGTTCTAACTTTTTTAAGTTGCTAGCCGGTAAGGCTTTACGCCTTGGCTGACTTTGCTTTGACCGGCCCAGCCGTTGCGGCGTCGTCTGCCTTGACCAGCGGCACGTCGACGAGATGTTCCGCCAAGAACCAGACCTGGAGCTCGTTCGTTCGAATCACGTCGCTGACGACGAGGTCGTTCGTGCCATCGTCGCCCGCGTCCGAGGCCTGCTTGGCCATCGTGCGCGCTTCCTTCAGGATCGTCTCGTGGGCTTCCAGTAGCCGCGAAATTTGCACAGGAGCCTCCTCGCGTCCACGCGGCGGCCTCGGGATGATCGTGGTTTCGGCGACGTCAGCGGCCATGGCGATGCTGATGCCTCCAAGCAATTGAATCCGCTCGGCGATCGAGTCGACGAGTTCGTCCTGCTCGCCGTGATGTTTGTCGAAGAGCAGGTGAAGCTGGTAGAAGGTATGGCCAGCCACCTGCCAGTGATGCTTCTTGTACATATCGCGCAACGTCATCGTGTCGGCGAGGAGCTGGTTCAAGTTTTCGACGCTCTCGGCGCAAACCTTTTCGTCCAGCCCGATCGGTAGCTTAGCAATCTTGTTGAAGGGCTGAATCTCACGCGCCTTCTGATGCAGAATCGGGCGCGCCCGCTCGCTGCCCGCTTCAGTCGTTTCATAGCTATGCCCGGAATTTGCTTTACCATTCTTAGGACTCATGTGGCACCTTCCTTGAAAATGTGATGAAGCTCGCGCTTTCCTGTCTTGGATACCGGATGTGACACAAAGATGCAATGGAAGTGTTGGGCCCGCAGAGGTCATCCTCCTTTGGCTTTGCTCTTGAGCTGCTTCGCCAGCTTCTCGATTTCTTCTGTTTTCTTGTACATACGGACCGAGAGGACGTTCATCTTAGGCGATTGGGCGAGTTCGTCTTTTAGTTCGGACGCCATTTGAAAGAGCTTTTCCACGCCTTCTCGGAACTCCTTCTCGTTTTTTGCGGCCATGACCCTTTGCGCGGTGCGCGGATCGATGCCGTTCGCAGCGTTTTGGTCTTGGGCGTCGGGATCGGCTGGGGCGGGAGGAGAGGGTAGGCCCGGCCGTTTTTCGCCGGTGTGAGCTGCCTGGAAGGCTGAGAGATGGTTCGCGAACGCCGGCATCGCCGCCCCGAATGAAGGGAAGCTCACACCAGCTAAGATGAGTGACTTCCACCGGGCCAGGAACGCTCGCCTTCCTGATCGCGATTCCAAATTCACTATCGTCATACGGCCCTCCTATGTGCGTTGTCTGGCTGGCGGTGTTCCTGGCTTCCTCTTCACCCAGCGGTCAACCTGCTCTCGTAAGGTATTGAGGCTATTCGTCATCCGGTCCGCTTCGACGTTCACGAGCGCATACTGCTCGATTGCGCCCAGGGGATTCTGAATCAAGCGACGGTGGTCTTCGCGAAGGTCGGGCCACTTCTGGCTGGCCGGACGAATACGGCGCAACTCGGCCGCAAGTCCTCCTAGAATTGTCGTTACATCGTTGGCGAAAACGCGAAACTCGTCGCGAATCTTCGTGCCACGTCCGGGTACGAAGGCCGCCTCCACCGAGATCACGGCGTGCAGGAAGCGATGCGAACTTGCGAGCATGCTGGTCAGCAAGGGGATGTCGTCGGCGCGGGTCCAGGGCTCGGTTTGCATACGGTCGACGGAAGAGAGCGCGTTAGTGCGAGCGAGTCGAGTCGCGAGCCGCAGGTGGTCGAGATCGAGTGGCGTCACATCGCCGACGCCTTCGAGATATTCAACCACGTTCGCGAAATAGACGCGGTACGAATCGAGTAGCCGCGCCATCACTTCATTGACCTGCGTACGCTCCCAAGTCGGCCATATTGCGTAGGCGATCAGCGCGAGAGTTCCGCCCATCAGTGTGTTCAGGCCGCGTGCCCAGATCACAGTTTTCGGCGCTATCCCGGTGATTGCGATCATCAGCACGATCAAAGCGCTGACCGCGATGCCGAAGATTCCGTAGTTTGCAGGGCCGATCCAGCGCAGCAAGAAAACGAACGCGCCAATGAGAACGACTTCCAACCCGATGCCAGTCGGAAGGAAATGAAACATTGCAGTGGCCAGGAGCAGGCCAAGCATCGTGCCGGCGATGCGGAGCAACCCGCGTGTAAATGTGACCGTGAACTCGGGCTTCAGCACAATTACAGCGGTCATCGGAAGCCAGTATGCGCGCGGCGTCTCAAGACTGCGCGAAAGTGTTTCGGCTACGGCAACCGTCGCGGCCAGCCGCACGCCGTGACGGAATACCGCGGAGCGAAAGCTGAAGTTTGCTTCGAGCCGCGGAATCAGGCTCGTAAAACGCATACGCCAAGGTAGTTGCTTCTCGCTCTGTGTGACCTGCTCGATACCTTCTGGCGTGATATCGCTAGCCATCTTCATGGCGGCGCGGATTTGGCCGCTGATGGCATCCATTTGACGACGCGCGTCGCGGACTACAGCCACAAGGAATGTTCGGTCCCCGGTTTCGTGGGCTTCTCGTAGAGCTTCGGTTTCGACGTGCATGGCTGTCAGCCAGGCATCGTCGATTTTCAGTGGCGCGTTTTGTCGCAGCGATTCACCGATCGCGTTCATCACCTGAGAAACAGCTTCGAGGAAGTGCTCGACCATCTCGGCGGGAGCGAAGCCAAACTTTTCGCGGCGCATCCGGCGCAGGAGGCGCCCAAGCGTAAACAGTCTCAAGCGAGTGCGCTCGCCCTGGCTGAGCAGCGAACGAAAGCGTTCGCCGATGGCGCTGTGATCGGAGGCGCGTCCGGCCAGTGCTTCCTGCGCCGCCGTACTTGCCGCGATTCCCGGTGGCGACGAGCGCATCAATTCCGCGGGATCAGAAGCGGCTCGGCCGAGAGTGAGATAGAGGTTCGAGAGGGCGCGGCGCTCCGGATCGTAGGCGTGTACCGGCCACAGCAAAATCGAAAACAACATCTGCAATACGCCGCCACCGAAGGCGAGGGCTCCGGCTTGCAACGCGCGTTCGGGCGTCAATGTTTGTGCCGCGAAAATAATCAGCACCACTGTACTGATCACGCCTTGGCTTTCGGCGGTCGGACTCACCGAAATTGCAAATCCAGCCCAGAACGCCCAAAAGGAGGTTAGCAAAATGGCGAGCACCGAATAGTGGCCGGCCAAACCTCCGGCTATCACCGCGATCGCGCATAGAACGCTGGTTGCCAGCATGCGCCTGGCCCGCTGCCAGTAAGGGTCGTGACCATCCGAATAGGAAACGTTGAGCGCGCCGCTGGCGACGGCCAGGCCGCCGAGCGGCATCTTGATCGCAATTCCAACGGCAAGAGGTATCGCGACACCAAGCGCGTTGCGGATCCCGATGCCGAAATCCATCTTCGACGTGTCAACGTGGAGCACGCCGTGCCAAAATTTCAGCCATTTGCCAGTTGGTTCTTGTTCTTTGGAATCGCCTGGATGCGCATTACTTTCGGTAGGTCGCGAGCGATTCGCGATATCCTTGCTGCGAATCGGCTCGTCACTGTTTCTCGGTGACAGTTCCGATTGCGGCTGAGCGGACGGACCATTCCTCCAGGCGCGCGGGTCGCGCTCGGGCTCGCGCAATTTGGCTTCGTCGTCGCGTGACATCAGAAATCGATCGCTGTCAGCATAATCGACCGGGGACACCTTCGCCATGACCCGTAACCGGGGAGCAACGCTTTCAAGAGGCTAGATTGCCGTCAATTTGTATCGCCGGTCGAATCCCCGGCATCACACAGGGAACCCTCAAAACTGGAGCAGACGATGCAAACGCGAAACCTAGGAAAGACCGGCCCGCAGGTCTCCGAACTCGGATTGGGATGCATGGGAATGTCGGAATTTTACGGCTCACGTAACGACGAAGAATCGATCGCGACGATTCATCGCTCGATTGAACTGGGAATGAATTTTCTCGACACGGCCGACGTCTATGGCTACGGCGACAACGAAATTCTGGTAGGCAAAGCGATTCGCGGCAAGCGCGACGAGGTTTTTCTCGCTACCAAGTTTGGCATCGTGCGCGATAAGAACAATCCCGCCCTGCGTGGGGTCAACGGGAAGCCGGACTACGTGAAAGCTAGCTGCGAAGCGAGCCTGAAGCGACTTGGTGTGGACACGATCGATCTCTATTACCAACATCGCGTCGATCCGAACACTCCCATCGAAGAGACGGTTGGTGCGATGGCTGATTTAGTGAAAGCGGGGAAAGTCCGTCATATCGGCTTGTCCGAGGCGGGCCCTGCGACCATTCGCCGAGCCGCGGCAGTCCATCCAATCGCGGCGCTGCAAACGGAGTATTCGCTCTGGACGCGCGATCCGGAAGATGAGGTGCTGCCGACGACGCGTGAACTTGGTATCGCATTCGTCGCTTACAGCCCGCTCGGCCGAGGATTCCTCACAGGCCAATTCAAGAAGTACGAGGATTTCGAGAAAGACGACTACCGCCGCAATTCCCCGCGTTTCCAGGGAGAGAATTTTCAAAAGAATCTAGACCTGGTCGCACGTGTGGAGTCAATCGCAAAGGAAAAGGACTGCACTGCGAGCCAACTCGCTTTGGCCTGGCTTTTGGCGCAAGGACCGGACATCATTCCGATCCCCGGCACGAAACGCCGCAAATTCCTGGAAGACAACGCCGGTTCAGCAAACGTGAAGTTGTCGAAAGAAGATTTGCGCCGGATCGAAGAAGTGGCGCCGCACGGCGCGGTTGCCGGCGCGCGCTATCCCGAAGTCATGATGGCCCTGATCAATAAATAATCGACAAGTGATAGCACGCCTCTGATTGGCGCAGCGAAGTGAACGCACTCGAAAACTGGTTCTGCTCAACGGGCTTCTGGCGGCGCATCACATGCGACCGTCTGCTGCCATGGATCGTCGCAGGGAATTCGCTCGGTGACCACGTGCTCGAGCTAGGCGCTGGTCCGGGCGCCGGCACCGCGGCCCTGCGACGTCTCGTACCGCGCGTCACGAGCCTGGAATGGAGCCATGAGTTCGCGGTTCAACTCGCCGCGAAAGACAGAAACGCCGTCGTTCAGGCGGACGCCGCCTTTTTGCCTTTCGCCGACGCGACATTTTCCTCGGCGATCGCCGTCCTGATGTTGCACCATCTCCGCACACGCGCAGCGCAGGAAAATGCGTTTCGCGAAGCCTGCCGCGTGCTGCGCCCGGGCGGTTCCTTCTTTGCATTCGAAATCGAAGACAACTTGCTTCATCGCCTCATTCACGTAGGCAGCGTCTTCGTTCCCATCGATCGCGCTGACATTGCCGATCGTCTATCGGCCGTCGGCTTCTCGAACGTGAATTTGAACTCGCGCGCAGGCGGATTCCGCTTCAGCGCCAAGCGAGCAAGTTGAGCCGTGCAGAAATGTCGTCGTATCCGCCATCGCGCTATAGTTGAACCGTGAGCCCTCCTACCCCAGCCAAGCTGCCTCCCGGTCCATCGCCGGAATCCTGGACGGCAAGCT
>JAFAZL010000659.1 GCA_019239815.1 Acidobacteriota bacterium | reverse complement strand
TCCCGCAAATCCATTCTGGCGGCAACTCCTATCGCAACCTCGTCGCCTGTTGTGTCGAATGCAACGCACGCAAAGCGAACAAGCCGGCCCCAGACCTTCTCTGCCGCCTCTTCCGCGAACGACGTCTCACCGCCGGTGTACTCGCCTCGCGCCTCCGCGCCCTCGAAGCACTAGGCGCCGGCAAGCTCCGCCCCCGCCTTCCGAAAAACGCGCTTCGGCTTGGGTAGCGCCGATATCCCCAGTTTGTGGAGTTTGTCGGATATTCCGCCCGACGTCCCTGATGTCAAAGAAAGCGAACTTCAAAAAGAGAGAGGTGACTCTCTCCACGGGCGCAGAGGTCGATCTTCATGCTGCTCAGCGCCAAAAGCACGCATCGTCGCCGGGGTGTACGCAGCGAGCAGACGTTGAGATCGAGCTATGTCGCGCGAGCTACGCAATCCTCGCGTAGGCTGGACACGGCACGCTATGATGGCGAAGCGCGGTTCGAAGAATCACGAAATCGCGCCGACTGCAGGAAGATACCTGAACCGTCCGCTCAGAAATCTCCGAGACCCCGGAGCGGTGAGAAGAATCCAAATGCTGACATGATGCCAGCGAAATCAACCGACGCCGTGGAATTCGGACCATTCCGATTGTACGTCCGGCATCGCAAATTGTTGTGCGGTCGTGAGGAGGTTCACCTCGGTGGAAGGGCGATGGACGTTCTTCTCGCATTGGCGAGGAAGAAGGGCGAACTCGTCACCAAGGAGCAACTGTTCGAGGCTGCATGGCCCAATGTTTCCGTCCACGAAAGCAATTTGAAGGTCACGATCGCAACCTTGCGTCGCGCACTTCGTGAGTGTTCCCCTTCCTATGAATACATCACGACAGTCGTCGGTCAGGGTTACTCGTTGGGCCCCGATGCGTCGCCTCAGGAATTCCGAGTCCACGCGAGTCCACCCGCTACCGCCGCCGGATTTCCCCTGCCTGAGCTTGGGACGGTCATCGGTCGCGATATCGAAATTGCGCAGTTGCGCGACGTGGTTGCCCGTAACCGCCTTACCGCAATCGTAGGTGCCGGCGGCATCGGCAAGACGACCGTCGCCGTAGCGGTCGCTCACCTGTTCGAAGACGAGGGCGGTGGTGAGGTCACCTTCATCGACCTCGCGCGTGTCGCCAGCCAGGAGTTCGTGACACCCTCGCTCGCCGCCGCGCTGGGCATCAGTGCCGACAGCAACGACAGTCTTCATGCGATCGTGTCGATCCTGGCAAGGCGGAAGGTCCTGCTGGTCCTGGATACGTGCGAGCACGTGCGCAATGTCGTAGCACACATCTGCGACGTCGTACTTGCCAAGACTCCGGATGTCCGCATCCTCGCCACCAGCCGCGAGGTGCTGCGTGGGCGAGACGAGCAGGTCGTCTGGCTGGAGCCCCTGGAGAGCCCGCCGGCGAACCACGCGGATACGGCGGCGGATGTGTTGCGATACGCGGCGCCACAGCTACTGGCCGCGCGGACGTTTGAGAAGAGCGGCTATTGCGTCACGGACGCTGACGCGCGAGCGATCGCTGCGATCTGCCGACGACTCGACGGCGCGCCGCTCGCGATCGAGTTGGTTTCGTCACGACTGGCGGTTCGGAGCGCCGACGCCGTTCTCGAAGAACTGGACGATCGCTTTGACAATCTGAGAAGAGAAGCGCCCGGCGGTCCGCTACGACAGCAGACGCTGCTCGTGACGCTGGAGTGGAGCTACGCGCTGCTGACCAAGAACGAGGCCACCGTCCTTCGCGCGGTCTCTCACTTCGCGGGCGCTTTCGACACAGAAGGTGTTCTTCGAGTTGTCGCGCATCACCGCATGGCTCCCATCGATACGTTCGACGCCATTGCCGGACTGCGCGCCAAGTCCATGCTCAGCGTCGATCAGACCACCGGTGACCTGCGGTATCGCATGCTGGATAGCACGCGCGCCTTTGCCAGCCGTCTGTTGGAGGTCCACGGAGAACTGGCGGCTGTCTCGGCAAGTCACGCGCGCCTTCAGCTGGACATCCTGAATCACGCTGGTGAAGTCCATGCGACGATGCCTCCGCACAAATGGCATGCGACCTACGCCGCTCAGGCAGACGATCTGCGCAAGGCGCTCCAGTGGTCGCTGCACCGAGCCAACGACGCTCGCCTGGGTATCGAGCTGGCCGCCGCCGGCTTGCCGTTGTGGCGTGAACTCTCGTTGGCCGTCGAGAGCCATACGAATTGCGAACGGGCGCTGGCCGAGTTCGCCCGCATCGGGTGCACCGATGCTCGTCTGCGGCTGAAGTTAATCGTGGGCCTGGCGACGAGCACCATCTATCTGGCGGCCGATCCCGCGAGGACGGTTGCGCTCTTAGAGACCGCGCTTCAACTGGCTCGCGAGACGGCGGATGCACACGCCGAGTGTCAAATCCTTGGCGCCCTCGCCATGTATCCTCTGCGGCCGGGGCGAGGAGGCGAAATAGCGGACACGCTCCAGGAGATGCGGGAGGCTGCTGTCCGGACCAAGGACCGTACCGCACTGTGGGAGCAGGAGCACCTCTGCGCCGAATGGGACACGCTTTCCTGCAACTTCTCGTCGGCTCGCGAACGTGTGGAAAAGCTCTGCGCAGAAATGCGAGATTTTCCGAGAGGTCCGGTCGCGCGTTTTCACGTCGATCAGGAGGCCAGGGCCAAAGTGCTCTCGGCCGCTCTGCATTTCTTGGTCGGCAAACAGGCAGCAGCGGTCAGCGCCACGGAAATAGCGGCGCGCGCGGTCTTGGAGACGGGCCATGGATTGACGGTGATCCATTGTCTTGCCCACGGAATTGTCTTCGTTATGATCGAGTGTCAGGAATATGAGAAGGCCAGGCTCTACGCAGATATTCTCAAGGACACGGTATACCACCACGGCATGGCGGCGTGGATACCCATTGCAGATTGCTACGATGAGGCGGTTGCAGCTCTGTCGGGAAGCCGGCGTGACCCTGAATCCCTGCGCACGGTGTTCAAGAGTCTTCAGCAGGGACTGTCTCAAATCGGATATCACAGCTACTACGCGACGATCGCGGCGGCGATGGTCGCCATCGGCCAACCGGACGACGCTGCACGCATCGTCGACTTCGTGTTTCACCTGGGACCTCAACGGTGGATCCTGCCAGAGTTCTTGCGCCTGCGTGCCGCGACGGAACGCGCATTCGATCGCGACGCCGACGCGGAGACCACCCTGCGGGCATCACTCGAGGCCGCCGACAATGTGGGCATACTCCCCTGGAAGCTGCGTTCGGCGATTGATCTCGCAACGCTATTGAAGGACCACGACTCGTCTACCGACGCGCGACGCGTTCTGTCCGCGGTGTATGGTCAGTTCACGGAAGGATTCGATTTCGGAGATCTTCGGACCTCCCGCCAACTCCTCGACCAACTGCGCTAGCACGCTCCGAACCGCCGCAGGCTACGCAAGCATGGCTCGCCGCCAGAGCGCGCGTGCCCCATTTAGGTTCGCGTGACGATTCTCGTCCGCTTTCTGATTCACCAAGATTAACCTTGCTTGACTACCGAGCTCTCGGTGGACGATGCCAACCTGCCAGACACGCGACACAACGTCGCGGACGGCGACAGAGTCGCTGCCAGGAGGAATCATCATGCAGAACAAACCAAGCGTCGTGTTCTCTCACGGCATCTGGGCCGATGGCTCATGCTTTCAGAAGCTCATTCCGACGTTGCGGGCGGAGGGACATGAGGTCATGGCTGCGCAGTACGGTCTGGACACTGTGAAAGGCGACGTGGAAGCAACTATCCGCACGTTCGGGCGGGTGAAGGGTCCGATCATCCTCGTTGGGCACTCCTACGGCGGAACCGTCATCACGCATGCCGGCGTAGACCCGCGGGTGGCGGCGCTCGTCTATATCGCGGCGTTGGGTCCCGACGAGACCGAGACGTCGCAGGGCCAACAGGACAAGTTCCCGAAGACGGACGTCTTCAAATACGCCGAAGTCGGGGACGGCCGGGTCTGGTTGCGGCAGGACGGTATCGCATGCTTCGCTGGCGATCTTTCCGAGGAAGAGCAGGGCCTCGTCTATTCGACGCACTTCGCGCCGGCCCTCGACCTTTTTCTCCAGAAGCATGACGGCGGCATCGCGTGGCGGTCGAAGCCGAGTTGGTCGATCGTCGCTACCGAGGATCGCACCGTCCATCCTGACCTGGAACGCTTCGCTGCAAAGCGGATGGGTGCCACGACGACTGAGGTGAAGAGCAGCCACGTTCCCATGCTCTCGCACCCCAAGGAAGTGCTTGAGGTGATTCGATCTGCCTCAGCCGCGGTACAGACGTCGAAGTTTGCGCAAGGCGCGTAGTACGTCCGCGCGCCAGGCTAGCCGCGGCACCGATGGGCGCGACCTTGCTGCTGGGGAGCGCTGACAAGTGTCGCGGCGACGCGTAAACCGGATCGCTAATCTGCTGCGGGAAACTCGGTGACAGACGGGACATTTCTAGATCGCCGCGTTACGGATGACAGGCTGAACAAGCGCCAGGTCTTCTCTTGCAGAGGTTGGAGGAACGTTTCGTCTATCCGGTAGTCCACTTCTTCGCGCCACGGCGCTCACCGCAAATAGCCCCAGTTGTGGAGCTTGTCGGAGTCTTCGGCCCAGCGATCGCCGATGTCAGTGCGGTAGTACATGTTGGGGATGAGGATATTCTTGATGCGGCTGTAGACCTGTGCCTGGGCTTGCTTCATAGTTTGGCCGGTCCCGACGACGGTGAGGATGACGCCGGAGGTGCCGGCGATGAGCCACTGGCCGTTAACCTGCTTCACGTCTTCGATGTGAATTTGTTCGGGAGTGCCGCGCTTGAAGACGATGGCGTTGTCTTTCGAGAACGATTCGAAGGTCGGCTCGTCGTCGAACGGGAATGGCGGGACAACGATTCGAACGCCGATCTGGAAGCCGCTGCGTGTGCGCCACTTGGGATCCTGACCGTTGGCAAGCTCCCAGAAGAAGTCGCTGATTGGCGTCAAGATACCTTCCTGCTGAATAAATATCGTCGGATAGCCGAAACGCGCAGTGAATTCGAGCGGATAGATGCCGTTGTTGTTGACGATGCAGTTGAGGTCGATGTAGCCGACATAGCCTTCCTGAGCAAGTTTCGGCTCCATCTTGAGGAGCGTGCGATAGAAGATCGCGTTGGGCTCGCTCCAAAACATCGAGGTGCCCATCTCGCCGGTCGGAGGGCCGACTTCGCCTGGAAACAGTTTTTTGTGTTCGAAATTGATGTTAATGGGCGTTATAAAATGCTTACCGTTGAAGAAGCCGCCAACGGCGACCTCCACGCCATGGATCCGGCGCTGTAGCTGAAAAACCTTGATCTCGTCGCTGAACGCCTTTTTGTAGGCTTCGAGCATACGAATCACGTCGTCGCCATCTTCCTCTTCACCGACGAACAGGCGCCGCTTGACGTTTTGCGCTTCCCCGCTGGGCTTGATGACGTAACGGTCCGGATTCTTTTTCACAAACTCAATCGCGGGATCGAAAGAGTCAAAATCCTCGTAAGGGATGATGGTGACGCCGGCCTTCTTCAGCTCTTCCTGGCCGAAGGAGCGATCGTCTTCGAGACGATCGGTGTACTCGGTGCCGCCGATGACGGGTTTGCCCGAGTCGCGCAGGACTTTCGCTTTCACGCCCTGGCCTAATGTGTCATCGAAAACGACGATGTCGGCCCACTTGGCGTCTCTTTCCCAGTCGTT
>JAFAZL010000576.1 GCA_019239815.1 Acidobacteriota bacterium | reverse complement strand
GCTTGGCGTTTTTCTTATTCTCTTCGCCGAGCAAACCGATCGTATAGATCACTGTGTCAGTCTTCTGAATTTCGCGAATCGTCTTCTCTAGCGTGTTGTGGCTCGTGTTGTCCTCGCCGTCCGTGACCACGAGCAAGACCTTCTTGTCCTTGCGCCCCTTCTTCAGATGATCGAGCGAACCAATAATCGCGTCGTACAATGCCGTGCTGCCTCGTGAATCAATCCGTTCCAATGCCTCTTTCAGCTCCGGTACGCTGTTCGTAAAGTCCTTGTCGAGGTCCAGGTAAAAATCGTCGTTAAAATTGACGACAAATGCCTCGTCCTGCGGGTTGCTCGCTTCCACCAATGTGATCGCCGCGGCATTCACACGGGGACGTTTGTCTCTCATGCTTCCGCTGTTATCAATGACCAACCCCATGCTGACCGGAATATCTTCCCGCTTAAAAACCGAAAGCTTCTGCTCGGCTTTGTCCTCAAAAACTCTGAAATTCTCTTCCTTCAAGCCGTCGACGAACCGCCCACGATCGTCGATCACGGTCGTGTGCAGCACGACCAGACTCACGTCGACGCGGATCTTCGGATCGGTGGGGGCCTGCTGCCCCGGCGGCAGCGGCTGATTACTGGGAACGGAGGGAATCTGCGACGATGCCGGCATACCGGACAGCGCCAGCACACACAAAGCCACGATTAAAAGGGTAGGAAGCGAAAAATAGGCAGCAGCGCTAGTGGCTTGGCGCGTAGTAGCCAGTCTTCGAGTAAACGTTGAGAGGCGGGAGCCCCTTGGGTGCGCGCAGCTTGATCTTGATTTTTCTCCACCGCGCGTCATGTGCCTTATTGCTCGGGCGATATCCCAGGACATATTGATTGCGCAACTCCATGCCGATCTTTGACGCGATGTCCGGCAGATCGTTTAGATTCTCGACGGCGAACACTCGACCGCCGGTCATTTCGGTCACTTCACTCAAAAGCGAGGGCCCATTGAGCTCTTCAGGAGTACGGTTGCGATAGCCGAGCGGATCGAAAATACCAATGGCGTAAAGCTGGGTATCCGCTTCCTTTACAAGCCGCTTGATGTCGCTCTCGTTGTAGCGACTATGATTATCGCCCCCGTCCGAGAGAATGAGCAAGGCGCGCTTGCCGTTCTTGGCACCCCGCATTTGGCTGAGACCCAGGTAAATAGCGTCGAGCAGCGCCGTGCGCCCCTTCGGCGCGGCCAGCATCATGCGGCTCTGCAGGTCTTCAACGCTGTTCGTAAAAGCGCTCGTGAGTTCGGCGCGCTCATTAAAGCTCACCAGAAAGAACTCGTCTTGTGGATTGGCCGTCTTGAAAAACTGGATCGCGGCTTCGCGTGACTTCCCGATCTTGTTCGACATGCTGCCGCTCATGTCAAAGATCACGCCGATGGAGATGGGCACGTCTTCCGACGAAAACGTCACCACTTCCTGTTCGACGTTGTCTTCATAAACGCGGAAGTTGTCGGGATCGAGCCCGGTTACAAGCCTGTTGTAAGGGTCGGTTACCGTCACGTTTACCAGTGCTAGATCGACGTCCAACTTCAGGCCCTGTCTGGGCTGAAGTTTTTCGCCGGGCGTGTTTTTCTTGACGTCATCCTTGGCGCTTTGAGGGGCAGACTCGGGTTCGGCTGGCTTTTGATCCTTAGCCTTGGCATCTCGTTCGGCTTCCGGGGACTGTGCCTTTGGTTCGTCTTGGCTCTGGCTGGAACTGGATTCGGACGGAGTCGGACTCGGAGTCTGGGCAGGAGTCCGCGCCGGAGTGATAGCTAGAAGAGCCCCGACCACCAACAAACCACTGACTACGAAGGGCAAAACGCGAACCTGATGTACCTCGCGCTTCACGGCTCTCTCCCAAAAACATCCCTTGGCCTGCCGGGAACGGCCGCGCGGTTCAAGGACTGAGTGGATCATAGCACCGGCCCGCCGGAAAACAAGTGCCATCAGGGCCCTTGGAGCTGCCACCGATGTCAAACCTTTGTCATCCAAGGTTTTTTCGTCTGGTACTCAGCCTACTACGCGGGCTGCCGTTCAGATGAGTTGGACGGCTGTGTGGTAGCATCCGGCTTTCAAAAGATATCTGATTTTGGTGATCGCAGAGTCGTTGGGCGATCAATCAGGAATCCAACCAGAAAGGTCCTGCCAGATGGGCTCAGAAAAGGTGGTCGTCGTCATTCCAGCCCGGTATGGTTCGACACGGCTTCCGGGCAAACCACTTGTGTCGCTCGCGGGCCGGCCTATGATCCAGCGCGTTTATGACCGCGCCAAGTCCGCGAAATCCGTAGATGAAGTGATCGTCGCGACCGATGATGAGCGGATTGTCGAAGCCGTGAACGCTTTTGGCGGTCACGCACGCATGACCCGCCACGACCATCGCACCGGCACTGAGCGTGTCGCAGAGGTCGCCGCTCACGTTGAGGGCGACGTGTTTGTGAATGTTCAAGGGGACGAGCCGCTGCTCGATCCCGCCGCCGTAGATGTGGCCGTGGAAGCCTTGCTCGAAGACGAGCACAACGCAGTGGCGACCGTCGCGACACCGATCAGGACGCCGGCTGACATCATGGACCCCAATGTCGTGAAAGTCGTTGTCGATTTCGACGACAATGCTTTGTATTTCTCACGCGCCCCGATTCCCTGGGTGCGCGACTCCAAGACCGATATTCAGGTTCGCCACATGAAGCACCTCGGCCTCTATGTCTTTCGTCGCGATGCGCTGCTTGAATATCCAACTCTGCCCCAAGGAGAACTCGAGAAGATCGAACAACTGGAGCAACTCCGCTGGATGGAAAACGGCACAAAGATCCGCGTCGCCGAAGTTGAACATGACGCCGTGAGTGTAGATGTCCCGGAGGATGTTGCGCGCGTCGAAAAGCTGCTGCAAGCCTGAACCGTTGCGTCGCCCAAAAGAAAAGCCCGTCTGACCGAGAAAGTCAGACGGGCATTTTCATGATCGTTTTGTGAACCCGGTCGCGTCAGTAGTTTCTCATCAGCGTTCCCGTAATCACCCGATGCGTGTCGGTCCCAACCACAAACAACTGATTAGGGTTAACAAAGTACGCCGAGAAATT
Organism: Acidobacteriota bacterium; assembly: GCA_019239815.1. The sequence goes on along the minus strand of JAFAZL010000576.1, from coordinate 1,274 downwards.
AAGCGTTGCCGACGGCGACGATTGGATCGTCACCGAATATGCATTTCTGCCAGTGCCATCTCCAGTCAGAGTGAGCGTTCCTTTGATTCCTGCTCCCGTAATCACCTCGTTCGCCGAAAGCTCGGTGAAATCAACCCCACCTGTGATATTTCCCGAGGTGTCCTGGCTGTACTGTCCAACGAAGTCTTCTTCAGCCAGTATCCCAGTATTCGAATTGATGCTCTGTCCGGCCCAGTTGAAACCCCAATTCCCGGCCGTACCGCTCAGCGTGAACGGTCCTCCAGTCTGGGCCATAAACGAACCGTCCGAGGTGATGCCGTTGCTGACATCTTGGATCACGCCGGCTGTCGGTGAGCTGAGATAAAAGATGAATGAGTACGTGCCCTTCTTCGAGTCGGTGAATGTCATCGTACCGCGGCCATTTCCGCTCGGATCGACCGCGTAAGTCGTGGCGCTCAATGTTCCGCTCGGAATAGACACCGGGTTGCTGTTCCCGGAACCGCTCGCGCTCGAGTTGTTGTCATCCATGAGGATGTTGCTGAGGTTTCCGCCGCTAAACGTCGCCCGGCCGGTTCGCACGTCAGCGCCGCTCAAGCTTGAACCACCCAGCGTGAAGATGAAGCTGTTTGAGAGTCCGGCAGCGGTTGTGGGTATGGTCCCGGTCTGCGCGACGACGTCGCCGATGCTCGCTGCGGGGAAGTCGGTACGCATCAGCCGCAATCGATTTGCGCCAACGATGTATACGGCGAAGTTGAAAGTGGTTCCGGCGGCAGACAGCGTCGCGGTACCTCGGCCAAACGAAGGCCCATTCGTCGAGTCGATCACAAAGGTTCCCCCGGTGATCGCGGTCTCCCCGACCGGAGCGAAATTGTCGTTGATGTCCACAACGCCGGACGTCAGCCCTCCGCCGCCATTCGCGACCATCTGACCAACGATCGACTCTCCGATTCCATTCGGATCGACGCCGGAATGGTCAAATACATAAGGTCCGCTGATGTTATTCGGGTATGCAGCAAATGCCGACGTGTCTTGCGCGGTGAAATTCCCACTCGCAGTCGCAAATCCGTCGGTTTCGGTAAAGAGCCCCGCAGTCTTCGAAGTCAGCACAACGCTGAATTGAACGGTCTCGGCAGAATCGATCAAGCTGAGCGTTCCCTTGCCGTTAGTGTTAATCATGTAGCTGCCGCCAGTGATCGCCAACGTAGTTGACCCCGGAACGACTCCGCTATTCAGGTCAAGCACGCCACCGGTGATCGAGCCGGATCCATTCGCAG
>JAFAZL010000647.1 GCA_019239815.1 Acidobacteriota bacterium | reverse complement strand
TTTGGGACCTGATTTTATATGGCGTGATCGTGATTCAGCCGGTCGCGCCAATGTCGGTGTTCGGTGTCCTGAGCGATCGCGGCCACGGACACGTCGTCACTGCGATTTTGATCGCAATGGTGGCGATGCTCTTCACCGGCATCAGCTATGGGCGCATGGCGCGCGCGTATCCGAGCGCCGGGTCGGCGTTCACGTACGTGGCGCAGGAGATTCACCCGGGACTCGGTTATGTAACGGGGTGGAGCATGGTGATGGACTACATGCTCAATCCCCTGATCTGTACGATCTGGTGCGCGCAACAGGCACACGCTTTCGCGCCGGGAGTTCCCACATGGGGCTGGAAGGTTTTTTTCGCGGTCGTGTTCACGTTGCTGAATATTCGCGGCGTCAAGACATCGGCACGTGTCAACGCCGTGATGGCCGTGGCGATGGGAGCGGTCGTTTGCGTCGTCATCGTCGCGGCGGCACGCTACATCTTCGGTCATCCGCACGACGAGCCCGGATTTTTCTTACGGCCGTTCTACGATCCGCAAACGTTCAGCTATAGCGCGCTGTTTGGTTGCACCTCGATTGCGGTGCTGACCTATATCGGTTTCGACGGCATCTCGACGCTCTCCGAAGAAGCAGAAAATCCGCGGCGCAACATCTTGCTGGCGACGGTGCTGACCTGCATCGTGATCGGGTTGCTGTCGGCGATCGAAGTCTACGTCGCGCAGTTGATCTGGCCCGCGTCGGAGAAATTCCCCGACGTCGATACGGCTTACGTGTACACGGTTGGCCGAGCGTGGGCGCCGCTGTTTCCCATCGTCGGATGGACACTCTTGCTGGCGAATTTTGGCTCGGGCATGGGAGCACAACTTGGCGCGGCGCGACTACTCTTCGGCATGGGCCGTAGCAATGCGCTGCCTCGTTCATTCTTCGGCGTGGTCGATGAAAAGAATCGTGTGCCGCGCAACAACGTGATTTTTATCGGCGTCATTGTTTTGATCGGCGCGTTCTTCCTGAGCTACGGACTGGGCGCCGAAATGCTCAACTTTGGCGCCTTGATCGCCTTCATGGGTGTAAACGCGGCGGCGTTTCTGCGCTATTTCGTTCGGGCTCCGGAAAAGAAAATCTGGAACCTTGCGCCGCCCGCAGTCGGATTTTTGATCTGTCTTGGGCTGTGGGTCAGCCTGAGCCGAATGGCTATGATCGTCGGAAGCATTTGGATGATCACGGGCATTGCCTTCGGCATTTGGAAGACCAAGTGGTTTCGAGAGCCATTGTCGTTTGAAGTGCCTGCCGAATAGGCCCCGCATACTCAACGCCGGAGGCGTTGCAAATTGACTGAGTCTGGCCGGATGATGGGTCCCGCGGAGGAGCGGCAGAACGTGAAACGCGCCAGCGGGAAAAACGCAGCTGTGACAATGCGGGATGTCGCGACGCAGAGCGGCTTCTCGCCCGCGACGGTTTCGATTGTCCTCAATAACGCGCCGCTTGCGCGTTATATCGCTCCAGCTACCAAAAAGCGTATCGAAGAAGTGGCTCGGAAGCTCGGCTATCGGCCGAATGCAATGGCGCGGTTTTTGCGCAGCAAGCGGACGCATAGTATTGGCGTGATGTTTTTCGACATCACCGACCCGTTTTGCACGATGGTGATGCGCGGCATCGAGAATTCGCTCTACCAGCAGTCGTACGTTCCGATTTTTGCGGATGCGCACAACCAGCGGAACCGCTTCGAGCGCTATCTCGAGATGCTGCTGGAACGGCATGTCGAGGCGCTGATTGTCGTGGCGAACTGGCTCTTCGTCGATATTCAGTTGCTCGGCGATCTGGCAAAACGGAACATTCCAGCGGCAACGATCGGTTGGGAGTTGCCGGGTAACGTGATCAGTTCTGTGATGGTCGACAACGAGATTGGAGCGCGACTGGCGCTGGAACACCTTTATCAACTTGGACATCGCAAGATCGGATTCATTCGCGGACCGAAGATGCTGATCGACAGCGCGCCGCGGTGGCGCGGCATTCAGAAATTCGCCCAGACCGCCGGACTCGAAATCGATCCAGCGCTGGTTCAGCAGTTGCCGGAATCGCTCGATCCCACTTCGAGCTTTGAAGCTGGATTTCGGCTGGCCGAAGAGCTGTTACAACGCAGGAAGAAGTTCACAGCGTTGATGGCTTTCGATGATCTTTCGGCCCTGGGAGCAATTCGGGCGCTCACCAAGGCAGGTGTGAAAGTACCGGAGCAGTGTTCGGTGTGTGGATTCGACGATGTGGCGCCATCTTTTTTGTCGGCTCCTTCGCTGACCACAGTGCGGCAGCCGATGGAAGCGATGGGCGGCCTGGCGGTGAATATCATCATGGAAGGAATCAATGCTTCGCTGGAAAAGCGCGAGTGGACGATTGCAAATCACAAGATGACTCCTGAACTAGTAATTCGCGAGTCGACGCGCGCGGTTTCATTGACGGGTTCCGACGACTGAATTCTTCGCAAATTCAGCCTCGCAAAACAAAAAAGGGGCGCGGCGATTGCCGCGCCCCTTTTCAATTTTCGGCGAGAAGGAAGTTATTCCGCCGGCAAGAACACTTCCGAAGGCACCATGAATTCGATTTTCGGGACTTCGGTGTTCAGACGGATGCGTTCAAACTTCCCTTTCTTGCCGCCATTACCTTCAAACGTGAGCAAGTATTGGTTCTTCAGGTGATCCGCAATCTCGTCGAAGTACGGCTTGAGCGAGACTGGGAAACCCGTGCTGAGGTAGTACGACTCGGCGCCGGTTTCCTCCGAGAGACGGCTCAGGTTCGATTGCGCGTTGAAGGCGCGAAACGGACGGCGGCCAACGTGACCCTGGTCAGGGAAATAAACCGTCCATATGTTGATGTTCTGCTTTTGCGCGCGCGAAATCGTCGAGTCGAGATCGGGATCGACCGGATCGAAGCTGCCGCGGAAATAGTCGATGCCCGACGAGATCATGATGATCGAGCGGCGATCACCGCCGTTGTCGGGCCAGCGCTTCATCCAGTCCTGCACGGAAAGATACGGGCTAGTGAAAGCGCCGCCGGCTCCGAGCGGCAGACGCAACGCTTTGGCTGCGAGCGCGTGATCGTTGGTGAAATCCTGCGCGACCGCGGCGGTGCCGTTGCGGCTGTACGCGACCGCGATGTAAGTTGACGGCGGTTGTGCGGCGAAGAACGCCTTCAGATCGTTATAGTTGCTGGCGATGCGCGGGTCGAGCGAGTCGTCGATCAGCACGGCGATGAACAAAGTTTCACCGCGGCGCCAATTGGCGATCTGCATTTGCTCTTTTCCCGAATACAATTTCACGTCGTCTTTCTTGATTTCGGGTGGAGCTTCCTTCTTGCCGACCGCGGTGACCGTTGTGGTGACCGAATCAGCTCGAAGGGCCGAACCACTCAACAAGAACATAGCTACTGCAAGGGCGGGCGCCACGAACTTAAAGAGCGTCCGCGACAACTGAGATGTGCTCTTCATGAAAGTATCCTTTCCTTCATCCTCTGTAATTAGATGCATATAAAGTCGAAATCGCGTACATTCCCGTGTGGCTCAGGAGCATGCACGGCTATCCCTCGGTGCTTCCGGGATCGACCTGGTGCCAAAAGTCTATTCAAGAAGCCGGAGAGCGGGTAGTGAAAGATTACGTCGGCGCAATCGACCAAGGAACGACGAGCACGCGGTTTATGGTATTCGATCGTTCGGCACGAATTGTCTCGGTCGCGCAAAAAGAGCATGAGCAAATATTTCCGCGGCCCGGCTGGGTGGAACACGATCCGCTGGAGATCCTGCGGCGCACGCACGAAGTGATCGGCGAAGCGCTGGAAAAACGCGGGCTCCAGGCGGAAGATCTTGCGGCGATCGGAATCACCAACCAACGCGAAACGACTGTGGTGTGGGATCGCAAGACCGGTCGCCCGATTGCGAACGCGCTGGTCTGGCAAGATACGCGCGTTGCGGACGACGTCGCGCACTTCGCGAAAGACGGCGGACAAAATCGCTTTCGCGAAGAGACGGGCTTGCCGCTCAGTACCTATTTCAGCGGACTAAAACTGCGATGGCTTTTGCGCAACGTCGCGGACGCAAAAGAGGCGGCGGAAAACGGCGACCTGTTATTCGGAAACATCGATACTTTCCTCGTCTGGAATCTGACGGGCGGCCCCGACGGCGGCAAGCACATCACCGACGTCACCAATGCGAGCCGAACGCAGCTCCTAAACTTACAAACACTGAATTGGGATGAAAAGTTGCTGTCGGCGTTTGAGATTCCGAGGGCGCTTCTGCCGAAGGTTTGTTCCAGCAGCGAGGTTTACGGCGAGGCGACGCTGGAGAGCGTGAAGGGTGTGCCGGTCGCCGGCATCCTGGGAGATCAGCAGGCGGCGCTGGTTGGGCAGACTTGTTTTCGCCCGGGTGAAGTGAAGAACACTTACGGGACCGGATGCTTTTTGTTGATGAATACGGGCGAGCGCGCGGTGCCGTCGAAGTTTGGTTTGCTGACGACGGTGGCGTACAAGCTGGGCAAAGAGCCGGCGCGGTATGCGCTGGAGGGCAGCATCGCGATCACCGGAGCACTGGTGCAGTGGCTGCGCGACAACCTTGGAATTATCGAGAGCAGCGCGGATGTCGAGACGTTGGCGCGGAGCGTGGAGGACAATGGCGGAGTTTATTTTGTGCCGGCGTTTTCAGGATTGTATGCGCCGTACTGGAAAGAGAGTGCGCGCGG
>JAFAZL010000641.1 GCA_019239815.1 Acidobacteriota bacterium | reverse complement strand
GCTTTTCGAGCTTGGTCTGCAGGCCGTGGTAATTGCTGCTGCCTTCGGTTGCTGCATAACTCGGGCTTCGCCCAAAGTCAGGGAACGGAACGAAGTTTTGGGCATTGGCGTTAGCCGGAAGCAATGTTGTCACCTGGTTCGAGCTGTTGGGGAACACCTCCAAGTGGCGAGCCAGGGAGTTTACATACCCGACCTGAACCGACATGGAAGGAGTCAGCTGATATTGAACGGTGAGGTTGCCGCTCATCGTGTACGGGGTGATGTAGTTGAACTGGATGCCCAGCAAGCCGAGGCCGTTGGCATTGACTGCCAGCGGATCGAGCGGCGTACAGGAGAAGCCAGTTTCAAACGTACCAGTGCCGCCCGGGCCCGCGGTGGCGCAGCCAGGGAAACTGACTGGCGTATTCGCGTTGGGTTCCGGGAAGTTGAACTGGAATTGGAACGGATAGTTTTCACCGATGTTCGGCGAGTATCCGCGGTTTTCAAACCCGTTGTAGAACATGCCCCAACCGCCACGAACGACGAGCTTCGGGTTCAATTGATATGCGAAGCCGATGCGAGGCGCGAAGTTAGTGCTCTGGGAACTACCCAAGCCAGCGCCGTACTTGTTGCTGACGACGACATTGATGCCGTCTTTCGCCGTCAGGGCGAGGAAGCTGGGCGACAAGTTTCCGGAGTTCGGACCTTCCGGAATCAAGTAGGTCGGCGCCGTGAATGGACCAGTGCCGGCTGGAACGAAGTTTGCCTGGTTGGAGTGATGTTCGTAGACCAAGCCGAAGAAGTCGTAGCGGACACCGAGGTTGAGAGTCAGCTTGTTAGTGAGCTTCCAGTCGTCGTTGACGTAGCCGCCCCAGTAGTTCTTGCCGTTGTCAGTTTCGGCGATGTTGGAGGCGCGGATATCGGTCGCGCCGCCAAGGAAAGGCACGCCACCGGCAACCGTGGATGCGGTCGGCGTCAGCAAGAACTGAACGCGGCCCGTGTTGCCCTGGTTGCTGTTCGGGATGTCGGTATAGTCGCCGTTGTAGTCGAACTCACCGCGCGACCAGGGTGGCTGCAACGTCGAGAACTTCACGTGCTGCCACTCGAATCCCATTTTGAAGGTGTGCTTGCCGAGAATCTTAGTGACGTCGTCGGTCAACTGGAAGGTCGAGGTAACTTCGTCGGACGGCAGGAAGGCGTTGCTGCCCAAGGTCTGGAGACCGTTGATTCCGAACGCAGGGAGGCCGCCGTTTTCGTGAAGCTGGGGGATGCCCTGGATGCCAAAGGTCGATGGAATATCGGAAAGGTCGTTGGCTGAAGGCGAAATGCGGGTGGTGTGTAGATAGTTGAGACCCGCGCGGACCACATTGATCAAGGTCGGCGAGAACGTGTGTGTGTAGCTCAACGCGCTTTGTTGCGCGAGGGCGGTCTGAGTGCCCTGTTGGAAGCCGCCGCCGTCCGCTACACCGCCAAAGATACCGGGAATGAATTGGGGATCATCAACCAAGCTGAACCTATAGAACATCTGGTTCTTTTCGTTGAAGTTGATATCCAAGCGAGTATCGAACGAATTGCGATGCTCGAACAGCTTTGGAGAATTGGCGAAGTTGGAGAACAACGAACCGTTGGTCGGCGTCGGATAGAGATTCAGCAACTTAATGGCGTTGGGGTCCAACCGTCCGGCGGGAATGATGTTCAAGCCGCAGGCCGCCATCGTAAACGTTGTGGTCGAAGGTGCGCACGTGCCGAACGGATCGCGAACGAAACCCGTCGTGGTGGCTGGCAAACCTGAAACGGGATCTACGACGCCTGCCGTGACTGCACGAGTGGTGGCCGGATCAAGAACCGTACCTACGGGGATCAATCGGCCCAAATCGTCGGCGCGTGGCGCGGACGAAGATTGACCCGTGATGAGATCCTGGAAGTTGGTGTAGCCGCTGGAGCGTTCCGCATCGGTGGGAACTGAACCGGTGAGAATCGTGCCCTGCACGCGGCGAAGGCCTTCATAGTCTCCGAAGAAGAAGACCTTGTTGCGGCCGTCGAAGACCTTCGGGATGACAACCGGACCGCCAGCCGTGAAGCCGAATTGGTTTTGACGAAGTTCGCCCTTGGGAATACCGCCAGCATTTTCAAAGAAGTCCGCAGCGTCGAGTTTATCGTTGCGGAAAAATTCCCAAGCAGCGCCATGGAAACTGTTAGTTCCCGACTTGATCGTGGCGTTCAGAACCGCGGCGCCCGACCGGCCGAATTCCGCGCTGAAATCTGAAGTCTGGACTTTGAATTCTTCAACCGCGTCTACTGGAGGAAGAACGACATAGTTTGTGCCGTTCAAGAAATCGACGGTGTCAGAATTGTTGTCGATGCCATCCAGCAAATAGTTGTTCTGGGCGGGGCGATTGCCGTTAGCCGCGAAAGCGCCACTCGCCGCGTTACCGCGTGTGTCTGCCTGAGGCGTGTTGACGCCAGCAGCGAGCTGCGCAAGGAACGTAAAATTGCGTCCGTTCAACGGAAGGTTGTTCACGTTGCGGCTGTCGACGACTTGACCGACCGAGGCATCCTGCGTTTCGAGCACGGGAATGGTCGATGCCACTTCGATTGTTTCGCTGACGGCGCCGGGCTTGAGGCTCACGTTGACGACAACTTCGGCTCCGACGTTAACGGTGATGTGCTTCTGGGTCACGGTCGAGAAACCCTGAAGGGTCACGCTAATCGTGTATTGGCCGATCGGAAGTGGAGTGAACTTGTATGCGCCGTCGTTGCCCGTGGTGCTCGACAGTGCAGCGCTTGTCCCTTCATTGGTGACCGTGACCGTTGCGCCGTTTACTGCGGCGCCGGACGTGTCGCTGACGGTTCCCAGGATTGCGCCAGCATCTACCTGAGCGTGCGCGGGTAAACTTGTAAGCAACATCAGCAGAACGGCCACTGCCAACGTCACGGATGCTCGCCGGATCAACTCTGATACGGGCGTCCTTCTCATCGCATTCCTCCTAATCATTCGGGCCCGACTGCATCCTCGACAGCGGTATCAATAAGGCGCGGTATACGCCGAAAGGAACCTCGACAAGGCGTAAACGCAAAAACGCGGCACAAGAGCGCAATCGCTCTCGCCGCTAGAAAGCCGAGATAACGCTTACTGGAGATCCCCCGAGAAGAGGGTCGAATGTAAACCGCTTCACCTTGACAGAACCCCCATACAACTTAACCGCTTAACCTAGTGAAATTGAAATAGCACGCGCTCACTTTCATTGTCAAGTATTTTTTTTTCTTCTATACTGCGCATTCTTTGCTGCTTCCCGCTCCCGAGGTGGTTTTAACCCTCTATGGCTCTTACCATTCGCGATGTCGCCAAGGCCGCCGGCGTATCCACCGCGACCGTCTCCAATGTCCTCAATAAGACGGGAAAAGTCGGACGCCACACGCATCACGTCGTTCTCTCCGCCGTCAAAAAACTGGGCTATTTCCCCAACGCGCATGCGCGCCATCTCGCCTCGCGCGATAGCAAAACGCTGGGGATTATCGTTTCCGACATCGTCAATCCCTTTTTCCCGGAAGTCGTCAAAGGATTTGAGACTCGCGCGCGCCAGCTCGGCTATGACGCCATTTTGAGCGATACCAATTATGAGCCGCGCCGCACCCAAGAAGCCGCCGAGCGCATGATGGAGCACAATGTGCGCGGCGTCGCGATCATGACCTCGGAAGTGAGCGCTCGTCTTATCCAGGAACTAGCGCGGCGCCGCATTGCCGTCACATTTTTGGACCTCGCGCCTGCGCGTGCCCACGTCAGCAAGCTACGCATCGATTATTTTTCCGGCATGAAGCAGATCGTCGAGTACCTGCACAAAATGGGGCATCGCCGTATTGCGTTCGTGGCTGGACGCCCGAAATTGAAGTCGAACGTTGCGCGCTTGGAAGCGTACGAAACGTGCATGCGCAACTTCAATCTCGAGCCGGGCCCGGTGATCACTGGAGACCTGCGCTTCGAAGGCGGTTTTGCTGCAGGTGAGGCGATCGCGAAACTGTCGCCGCGGCCAACCGCGGTCATGGCGGTGAACGATCTCACGGCGGTCGGTGTTTTAAAGGGATTATTGAAAGCCGGGCTTCGCGTGCCCGAGGATGTTTCCGTCACAGGATTCGACAACACGCGGCTGGCCGAGTACAGCAATCCGTCCATCACCACCGTCGACGTGCATCGCGACATGCTTGGACAAATGGCGGCCGACGCCCTTCACGAACTTTCCGCCGCGTCGAAACCTCATGGCAGGGAATACCATATTCCAGCAGAATTGATCCTGGGAGATTCGTCGGGACCCGCCCCATCCGAATAGTTTTGCGCCCGGCGAATAGCGAACGATTGAGATTATTTTTTATTGAAAAGCGTTGTGGCAGCAAAGCGATTCGCTTTGTCGAGACATTCGCCCTTGCAGCAGCGATGTGCGCGATTTCCGCGTGCCGCCTCAGCGCGACACCGCCTCAAACCACGCAATCTTCGACTGCAAAACGGCCCACCGGTGCGGCGCCTACCGATCCGGCTCGGCAAATCGAAGCCGTCCGCAAAGTCTTCGACGCCGGTCACAGCACCGAAGCACTGCGTCTCGCCAACACATTTTCCGCGCAGCAAAAAGAGAACGCCGACTTCCACACGCAACTCGGCATCGTACTCGCCACGAATAAACAATACAAAGCCGCGCAGCTCGAACTCGAAAAAGCGAACGCGCTCAAACCCGACAGCTTCGACGTGCTCTTCCCGCTCGCGCAAACGTACATTCACAACGGAAAAGACGCGGACGCCGAACTCGCGCTGAATCGCGCGCTCAAGCTCCGTCCCGATTCCCCCGAAACGCAATACCTGCTCGCCGAAATTTACTTTCGCCAGCGCAAGTCGTCCGACGCCCTCGATCTCCTCGTTCGCGCACACAAAGCCGCGCCGCAAAATACCGACATCATCTTCCTGCTGGCGCGCGTCAGCATGACGCAAAACTATTTTGAAGACGCGATCCCACTGCTCGAAACCGGAATCCAAATCGACCCAAGGCGAGCCGACCTGCGCGCCGCTCTCGGCGAAAGCTATTTCATGGCGGGCAAGGACAAAAAGGCGATCGACGTCTTCAAATCGCTTATCGAACTCCAGCCGTCGGCTTCGTCGTACGCGTTCATGGGCCTTTCCTATCGTCACCTCGGCCGCTTTGACGAAGCGCGAAAGTACTTCGAGGCCGGACTGAAAAAGGATCCGCACAACGCATCATGCCTCTTCAATCTGGGCTACATCGAAGCGCGCCAGGGCAACAAAGCCCGTGCCGAAGAACTGCTGCAACAGGCGCTGCGTTATTACTCCGACATGCCGGAAGCGCTTCTCGAGCTCGCGAATCTTCGCATCGACGCGAAAAAATACGACGAGGCCGCCGCACTGCTCCGCAAATACGTCAAAGTCAGCAAGGATCCCGCCGCCGGTTACTACAAACTCGCGATGGTCGAGCGCAATCTTCATCAAAACGAAGCCGCCGAGCGCGACCTCAGCGTCTTTCAGACGCTTTCCAAAAACGCCGCCCCTGGCCCGTATCCATATCAAAATCTCTTCGATTACGTGGGCAATCGCTCGAATCTCTCCGAACACGATCGCGCCGAGATGGACGTGAAGCAGCTCAGCGACGAGATCGCCAAGCATCCCGATCAGCCGCAAAATCTGTATCTGCTCGCCGAAGCGAATCTAAAACTCGGCAATACCGCCGACGCACGACAGGCGATCGCGCAGCTCGATCAAATGAGTAGCGGCGATTTCCGCACGCAAACGGGTGTAGGAGTGCTTTTCGCGCGTTATCGCCTCTACGACGACGCGATCCAACATTTTCAAACCGCGCTCAAGGCCAGCCCCGACTCCGACGATGTGAAGTTCAATCTGGCCGACGCTTACTTCCGCAAGGGTGTTTACCAGCAGGCGCTGGACACCGCGAATCAAGTCTCAGAAAAGGGCCGGCAGGACGACACCTATCTCGCCTTGCTTGGCGACATTTACGCGCATCTCGGAGACGCGGCGCGCGCCACCGAAATTTTTCGCGACGCGATTCGCCGCAACCCCGACAACGATCAATATTATTTGTCGCTCGCGCTCGTCCAGTTGCGTGGCCGCGACGTCGATGGAGCCGCCGCCACTCTACGCCAGGGTCTTGCACGCATCCCCAGCTCCGGCAAGATTTCCTGGGGACTCGGTGTCGTCTCCGTTCTCGAAGGCAAAACGCCACAAGCCGCCCAAAACCTTGAACGCGCCGTCAACCTTCTTCCTGAATGGCCGGGCAGCTACTCCACACTCGGCATGTTCTACTACCAAACTGGAGAAATCACGAAAGCGCGCGAACTTCTCGCTCGCTTCAAGGGCAGCAACGCAGGCGGCCTCGACGTGAATCGAATCGAGCAGGCGCTGGCGCAAGCGCCAGAGCG
>JAFAZL010000537.1 GCA_019239815.1 Acidobacteriota bacterium | reverse complement strand
GGAAGACGGATATGTGTGGAGCGGGCTTTCGTACGACAACACACAGGCGCTCGGAGCTTCGACCTGGCGTCACGTGCTGTTTCTCGAGCAGCCTGTTGCGGCAGGGCCGCAGGTCGCGGATACGGTGAATCCGTTTCGATGGGTGTTTTTGTCGGATGTGTGCAAGCACTGTGCGAACGCAGGATGCCTCGAGGCATGCCCAACGGGCTCGATCGTGCGAACGGAATTCGGCGGCGTGTTTGTGCAGAAAGATATTTGCAACGGGTGCGGCTATTGCGTGGTGTCGTGCCCGTTCGGTGTGATCGACAAGCGGTATCACGATGACGGGCGCGCCTTCAAATGCACGTTTTGCTATGACCGGCAGAAGGTTGGGCTGATGCCGGCGTGCGCGACGGCTTGCCCGACGGAATCTATTCAATTTGGTGAAATGAGCGAGCTGAAAGAGCGGGGCAAGAATCGCGTGGCGGAGTTGAAGACGCGCGGGTATAGCGATGCACGCCTTTACGATCCGACGGAGACCAGCGTCGGCGGTATTCACGCGATTTCCGTGATTCTGGGCGAGCCCGAAGCATATAACTTGCCGCCCGCGCCGCCGGTTCCGACTTCGTATTTGAAGAGTGCGTGGACCTCGGCGTTTGTTTCGGCGGCGATTGTGATGGCGCTGGTGCTCGCTGCATTTGCTATTCGACCTTAGCTGGACTGAGTTTGATTTTGCGTTACCGGTCTACTCCATGGCCACACTTCCAAAAACGAAACCGAAAGCTACTGAACAGCGGCTTGAAGAAATTCGCGAGTCGGCGAAGCGAGTCGTGCCGCCTCCGCCGCCAGATATCGCAGTGAAGACTACGGTGGGAGCTCTGGACGCTACGCAAATTGGATACTATGGGCTGCCGCTGCTCAAGCCACCGACTTGGACCTGGGAAGTGCCGTTGTACCTTTTCCTCGGTGGGATCGCGGGAGTATCGGCTTGCATCGCGTTTGCGGCGCAACTTTTTCATGCCGATACGAATTTGATCCGAACAGCGCTGTGGATCGGACTGATCGGCGCGGCGATTTGTCCGATGTTGCTGATTTCCGATCTGGGCCGCCCAGAGCGATTTCTCAACATGCTGCGCGTCTTTAAGCTGAAGTCGCCGATGTCGATGGGCTCGTGGATACTGGTCGGATTTTCGGGATGCGTGTTTGTTGCGGTCGTAGGAATGGAGTTGGTCGCGAGAGGATACACGCACTATGCCATCGTGGGGGCAATGTGGATCGCCGAAGCTGCGGCGGCTCTGATGGGTTTGCTGCTCGCAAGTTACTCTGGTGTACTTGTCGGGGCGACGGCGATTCCAGTTTGGTCGGAGAATCGCAGATTGTTGCCGCCGCATTTTTTGACGTCGGGGCTTGGCGGCGCAGCCGGAATTTTAGAGCTGGCAGGATTTCTGGTTCCAGCGACACAGATCTTAGGATTTGCGGCGTCGGGAATCGAGACCGTGATTGAACTTTTCTTGATGGTGAAGAAAGGTGTCGCTGATAAACCGTTGCATCATGGCGTTTCGGGTTCAACGCTGCGCATTGCTGGCCTTCTCGAGGGACCGATCGCTCTGTTGATTCGCGCGGTGTGGCATGCGGAGCCCTGGGCACGTGAGGCTGCTGCGGTTTGTTTTTTGCTTGGCGCGTTGATGAGTCGTTATGCGTGGATTTGGGCGGGGCGAGAATCGTCGCACGATACGGAAACTCTGTTCGCATTGCAACGCGGGAAGTAACGATCGCCACCGCTGTAAATCCAACCAAATGAAAAATTTACAGCACATCCAGCGGCTGCCGCGCATCGTATCTATATAATGTAGGGAAGCAGTTCGAGCAACATTGAAGACAAGGGAAGAGGCGCGACTCGTATGCTGTTGTATCTGCTTGCGTTTGTCGGCGGCGTTTTGACGATTGCGTCGCCGTGTATTTTGCCAGTCCTGCCTTTTGTGTTTTCGCGATCCGATCAACCGTTTCGGCGTAGTGGTTTGCCGTTGCTTGCGGGGATGGCGGCGACGTTTGCGGCGGTTGCGGGAGTGGCGACGTACGCGGGCGCGTGGGTTGTGCGCGCGAATCAGATTGGAAGGTGGATCGCGATCGTTGTGTTTGCGGTTCTCGGGCTCGCTCTGCTGCTGCCAAATCTTGCGGAGTATTTGAGTCGGCCGTT
>JAFAZL010000523.1 GCA_019239815.1 Acidobacteriota bacterium | reverse complement strand
TCGCGCGAGAGAGGCGCGCCGCCGGAGAAAACAATGCGGAGGTGCCCGCCAGTGCCTTCGCGAATCTTCCTGTAGACGACTCTGTCGGCAACAGCCCACTGAAGTTTGAGCGCCGGACTCGCTGAGCCAACACCAGAGCGCCACTTCGCTGTGCGCTTGGCCACATCCATGCCCCAATCGAAAAGTTTGCGTTTGACGCCGGTGTTTTTCGTGCCCTTTTCGAGGATGCGGGCGTACATCTTTTCGAAAACGCGCGGCACGGCGGCGAGGATGGTCGGTTTGATTTCGAGAAGGATTTTGGAGAGTTCGTTAACGTCCTCGACATAAGCGATAGAGATACCGGCGCAGAGCATGACGTAATCCATGGTGCGACCGTAGATGTGGGCAAGCGGGAGGAAGGAGAGTGTGCTGTCGAGACCGGGATTCATGTCGGCGGTGACGCAGGAATCGGCGATGTTCGAGCAGATGTTCGTGTGCGTGAGCATCACGCCTTTGGGCTCACCGGTGGTGCCGGAGGTGTAAATGACGGAAGCGAGTTGGCCGGGGAGAACTTGTCCGGCGCGGAGGCGGTACGCGGCGACTTCGGCGCCGCCCGCGGAGGCGACCAGAGTTTCGTACTGGAGGCACTCGTTGGGGACGTTGGGGCCGCCGTCGGCGACGATGATGTGTTCGAGTTCGGGGATGCTGGAGCGGCAGGCGAGGAGCTTTTCGAGCTGCTGCGCGCCAGCGACGACGATTACTTTGGCGCCCGAATGGTTGAGGATGTAGGTCATGCGGTCGGTGGATTCGTTGAAGTAGATCGGGACGGTGACGCCGCCGGCGCCGGTGATGGCGAAGTCAGCGGTGTGCCACTCCGGGCGATTGGTGGCGAAGACGGCGGCGCGGTCGCCGGGTTTGACGCCAAGCTCAACGAGGGCCATGGAGAGACCGGCGACGCGGCGGAGGAGTTCCGCGGAGGAGATGGGGTGCCAGGTCTGGTCGCGGCGGAAAAGTTGAGCGCGCGGATTCGGAAGAGAATCGACCGCGTTCAAGAACCGTGACGGGAGGGTGCCGTAGTTCATGGGCGTTGCGGGTAATGTACCGTTTTGTTGGGGGAAATCCTAGGGGACGGATGGGCTGGTACTGCGAAGAAGTTGACAGTCGACAGTCGAAAGTTGAAAGCGAGAGGACTGAAGGCCGGTGGGTTGCGCAAGGGCGCAGCGAGATCGTGACTACGCCGGGCGGAGCAAGCCCCGCCCCTACAATCGGAGGCGGATCGATCCTGCGGACATGGGGCGCAGCGTGTTGCGCCCTTACAACAGCTTAGTCGGGGGTCGTTGGTGGCGGCGGTTGGGTTGGCATTCGGAGTAAGATGATTTGCGGAGAGGAATATGAGCGCGACGATTTCGGGAACGGTTGGGGAGACGGCGGGAGGATTGTCGAGGGGGCCGTTTCGGGCGGCGCGGGGGACGGCGATTTCGTGCAAGGGGTGGCAGCAGGAAGCGGCGCTGCGGATGTTGATGAACAACCTCGACCCGGAGGTGGCGGAGAATCCGGCGGATTTGGTGGTGTATGGCGGGACGGGCCGGGCGGCGCGGAACTGGGAGTGTTTTCACGCGATTGTTCGAACGCTGAAGGAGTTGGAGGCGGACGAGACGCTGCTGGTGCAGTCGGGGAAGCCGATTGCGGTGTTTCGAACGCACGAGTATGCGCCGCGGGTGCTGTTGTGCAATTCGAATCTGGTTGGGCATTGGAACAATTGGGATCGGTTTCACGAGCTGGATCGCGCCGGGCTGATGATGTACGGGCAGATGACGGCGGGCAGCTGGATCTATATCGGGACGCAGGGGATTTTGCAGGGGACGTACGAGACGTTTGCGGCGGCGGCTCAGAAGCATTTTGGAGGATCGCTGGCGGGGAAATTAGTGGCGAGCGGCGGCATGGGCGGAATGGGTGGAGCGCAGCCGCTGGCGGCGACGATGAACGGCGCGGCGTTTTTGGGGATCGATGTCGATCCCGAGCGCATCAAGCGGCGCGTGAAGACTGGATATTGCGATGTGATGGTGAACTCGCTCGATGAGGCGTTGCGAATTTTGAAGAACGCGGTGCGCAAGGGCGAGGCGACGTCGGTTGGTCTGGTTGGGAATTGCGCGGATTTGATTCCGGAGATGGCGAAGCGCGGAGTTGTGCCGGATCTGCTGACGGACCAGACGAGCGCGCACGATCCGATCGGCGGGTATGTGCCGAACGGGATGACGCTGGCGGCGGCGCTGGAGCTACGCAAGAGCGACACCGCGGAATACAAAAAACGGTCGATGGCAGCGATGGCGCAGCATGTGCAGGGCATGCTGGATTTGCAGAAGCTAGGCGCGGTGACGTTCGATTACGGAAATAACATTCGGACGTTTGCGTTCGAACAGGGCGTGAAGAACGCATACGACTTTCCGGGATTTGTGCCGGCGTATATTCGGCCGCTGTTTTGCGAGGGCAAAGGGCCGTTTCGATGGGCTGCGCTTTCGGGTGAGGCCTCGGACATCGCGCGGGCGGACCAGTTAGTGCTCGAGTTGTTTCCGGACAATGAGCATCTTGGGCGATGGATTAAGTTGGCGCAGAAGCGCGTGAAGTTTCAGGGATTGCCGTCGCGGATTTGCTGGCTGGGTTATGGCGAGCGCGACAAGTTTGGACTGGCGTTGAATGATTTGGTTGCGAAGGGCGAGTTGAAGGCGCCGATCGTGATCGGGCGCGATCATCTCGATGCCGGCTCGGTCGCGTCTCCCAATCGGGAGACGGA
>JAFAZL010000449.1 GCA_019239815.1 Acidobacteriota bacterium | reverse complement strand
GATCACAGGCGTTCCTAGAATGCCGATGTCTGGGAAAATATCCGCTGTCCCGACGTCTGAACTGCTGCCCCACGTTTCGCCGGCTCCAAGAAGCTGTTTGTTCCAATAGGTCTTGCATGGGTTCAGATCCGCGTCGAACACGTAAACCGAATCACGCATCGTCGCCACAACGATCACGTTATGGGTCCCGCCACCGATGTTGACATGCGGCATCCACAGCGGCTGCGCATAGACTGCGCCATCGACTGTGCATGAAAATAATTTTCCAAAGCTCGACTGATTCATGTTCGAAGTGGTCAGCAGATATTCTTGGTTGTTCGCTCCATCGCGCGCCACGTCGTTGTGATACGTCGTCATGCCCGCCAGATCCGTCACAGCGATCGTCGCCGTCGCGCTTTTCGTCGCATCGGCCTTGCTCGTCGCCGTGATCGTGATCCCGCTGCCTGGCGAATTCGGCGCAACGTACGTCGCCGTTGTCGCCGCTTGCGCGCTGAATGTTCCCGACGTGGCCGACCACGTCACCCCCGCGCCGTTCACATCATTCGCCACCGTCGCCTTCAGCCCGAGCGACTGATTTAGCACCAATCCCATCACCTTCGGCGAAATCGTCACACTCACGTTGCTGGCCGCGCCCGATGTGATCGTGATCGTCGCGGATGCCGACTTGGTTCCGTCGCTTACTGACGTTGCCGTCAACGTTACCGTCGCCGGACTCGGCACGGCGCCCGGAGCCGTGTACGTGATCGCAACACCTGAACCGCTCGTCGTTGCCGACAGCGATCCGCATCCGCCCGCCGTCGCGCACGACGCTGCCCACGTCACGCCTTTCGCCGCGCTATCGTTGCTCACCGTCGCGGTAAAACCCTGCGTCGCGTTGACCGCCACCGACGCCGTCGTCGGCGCCACTGTCACGCTGATTGTCCCCGGCGTTGATCCGCCGTCGCCCGACGTGCTCGAACCCCCTCCGCAGCCGCCTGAGAATCCGATTCCCGCGATTGCGCTTGTTACGCCCAACAGAACTTGCCCGACACGTCGTGCACGCACTCGTATCAAGTAGTATCTCCAGTCGTACGTGTTTTTCCGTTTTAGCTTCCAGTGAATTGAGAAGCGTCGTGCCTGACCACTTGATTTATTTACTTTGACCCTGAATTCGCGATGCAGCCGAGGGGACCCGAACTCTGCAAACGAGATGTCGCGTTTTAGCTATAGACGGGGCAGGGGACTCTACCCCAAGAGAGACCAAACTTAATAAAGTTTAGATGCTCCGGTCACCCAATAGGATTGCCGATCGTCGCAAGCTCGCCCAATCCGACAACTCCAAATTTTGCAGCGTCACATAACCAAGCGGTACATTCACTCCGGATTTTGCGTTCGCGGTCGTTTGAAATCGATTCTCGTTCCAATGTCACGAGAAAAGACGGCGGAGGTAATTGCGGACGCGGTTCACAACGGAATCGTTCGCGGGGGCCGCAGGTTTTGCGTTCGACTGTCCTTGCGCCTTCGCAACATCTGCGTTCGCAGGCGGTAGGGGACCGACCTTCGCAGTTGTGCTTACCGGCTTTGCGGCTTCACCTTCGACGGTCCCTTTGAAAATCAGAGTTGGTTTTACGCGGACACGGCGAACCAGCATGATGAACTTCGGATCGAAATTGTCGGCGGGTGCGGCCGCTCTGGCGTCGAAAGAAAGTGGCGGCATGAAGACCTGGTAGACGGGTTCTTGCCCTTTCGACGCCTCGATTTTCACGACCTTTTTCTCGACCGGTGGGGCGGTTGATTCGCCCCAGGGGACTGGCGGCTTCACATTGTTGGCCGCGGGAGTGCTCACCGCCGGGGTATTTTCCGCCGTACTCTGTGCGGCTGGGGCCTGCTGCGGGGCGGCTCGCTGGCCCGTACTCTTTTGCTGCGCGATTGCTTGGTCCGCCGCGAGTTTGTTTGCTGCGGCAGCTCTCGCCGCCGCAGCCCTGTCTGCCGCTTCCATTTCCGCTGCAGCTTTGTCCATCGCGGCGTTGTCGGCGGCTTCTTTCATTGCCGCGGCCTCTGCGGCTTTCGCCGCGTCGCGCTGGCGGATTTCTTCCGGAGTTGCGATGCGGCTCACCTCGGGGGTAGGTGCAGTCTCTTTCGCGAGTTGAATCTCGCATTCGCAGTGGCCGCCGGTGTTGCTGATTCCTTCAAGGCTATTGTTGTTCAGAAGAATGTCGCCACCTTGCGGCACGATGACGCTTTGCCCGGAGAGTTGGTGCTCGAGCCGAATCGCGCCAATCTCCGCGCGTACGCACATGACGCCCTTCGAGTCGAATCCAATCAGCGCGTCTTCCGCTCCGTCGCCGATGGCGATTGGCTTGGCTTGAATTTGCGGAGTATAGATGACGACCGGTGGCGCCTTCTCGACGAAGACGTGAATCACTCCGTTATCGATCGCGATCGTGAGCGAGCCACCGGATTTCAGCAGCGAAAGATGAGCGGGGCCGCAGATTGCGATTTTTCCGCCTTCGACGAGGTCGATTTGGGCTTGGCCGGATTTCACGCGGATGTCGTTGCCGCTGCGGAGCATGGTTTTGACCTGGCCGTTCACGACTTCGACGCTCATCGGACCTTGCAGCGCGATCGCGTCGCCTTCGATGGTGCCGACCGCGTCGCCTTGAGGTTTGTCGGGCTGATCGGGCTCGTGCGCGGCGCTGCTGGTGGCCGTGCGTACGTTGGAATCGGCGTTCTTGGCGGCGTTTGAGCGGTTGGCCCGCGCGGTGTCAGCGGCGACGGAGTCGATCCGCAGAGTGGCGAATACAGCTGCGCCGAATAAGGCGGCAGCAAGAAAAAACGCGGACGACCGCGGCGCGATCTTTCCTG
>JAFAZL010000238.1 GCA_019239815.1 Acidobacteriota bacterium | reverse complement strand
AAGTCATTTTGCCGACGGCGTTTTGAAAGCCGATCTCATTGAGGAATGGGTTGGTAAAGGCGTAGTAAAACTGGAGCGGAATGCAGATCAGGAAGGAAGCGGCGGCGAAGACAGCGAAGTTGCGATCTTTGAAAAGAGAGAACGCTTCCGCAGGAAAAATGTTGCTGAGTTTGAAGCCGTGGCCTTTGCGAAGCGGAGGGGTGTCTGGAAGCGTGAGGCTGTAGACGCCCATGATGAACGACGTGACGGCGGCGACGCGGACTGGGATTTCGGTCCCTTCGACAGAATGGCCGGTGAAGAACTTTGGGATGGCCCAGCCGATGACGACGAGTCCCGCGACGATCCAACCCGCGGTGCCGAGCACGCGAATCGAGCCGAAATCTTTTTTGGTGTCTTTCATCTGGCGGAAGGCAACGGCGTTGCTGAGCGCGATCGTCGGCATGTAGCAGAGCGAATAGGCGAGAAGGACGACGTACATCGCGCTGAAGCCGGTCAGCGTGGAGGCGTACCAGAGAAGGGTGCCGCCGATGGCGTGGAGGGCGGCGAGCAAATATTGATTGGCGAAGAGTTCGTCGGCCATGAGACCGACGAAAAACGGCGAGAGGACGGCTCCCAAGGCGTTGGTGCCGAAGATAGCGCCGACTTGCTCCCCCGAGAAGTGCAGGCCCTGGCCGAGCCAAGTGCCAAGGGTGACGTACCAGGCTCCCCAAATGAAATATTCGAGGAACATCATTGTAGACAGGCGCAGTCGCATCTGCAGGTTCACGCAGTCACCTCTTCGGGAGCTGAATCAGCACTTCTGTTGCAACTGGATGAAGGCATTGTGCATTTTTCGTGAGGCGAGGACAAGATGGGCACGGCAGGGCGTGCTCCTACGGTCATGATTTCGCTGGTTGGCGGTAGGCGGGGCCGTTGAGCCAGAGGTCGATGGGGCGTTTTACGTTGGCAGGCGGTTGATAAGGGAGCGCGACTTTGCGGCCTTCGCCGGCGGAGGCGTAGCCGGCATACATCGCTTTGAGCACGACGAGGCCGTCTTCGCCGGTCGATTGGAGTTTTTCTTTGCCGCAGACGCAGCGGGCGAAGTGCGTGAGCTCTTGCGGCGTGCCGTAATTCCAGAGTTCTTCGAACACGGGCCAGGTCCAACCTTTTGTGGTCGGAGCTTTTTCGACGGCGTAGCCATAGCCGTTTTCGCTGTAGGTCGGGATAGCGTTGCCCATGTGGAGATTGGCGTAAGTGCAGCCGGCTTCGCCGAAGATTTCGATTTTGTCGTCCATGCCACCGCGGCGCGCCCAACTGTTTTCGATGAGAGCGACCGCGCCGTTTTCGAATTCGAGGATGCAGAGCGAATCGTCATCGGCTTTGGTTTTGTCGGCGTGGACGTAGGTGCCCATCTGACAGTAGACGGTTTTGATGGGCGAGCGCCCGAGGAACCAGTGGGCGAAGGCGATGCCGTGGCAACCGAGGTCCATCAGCGCGCCGCCGCCGCTGCGGTTGACGTCCCAGAACCATTCGCTGTGCGGGCCGAAGTGCTTTTCGCTTTGCTTGACGAGATAAACTTTGCCGAAGGCGCCGGCGTCGGCCATTTCTTTGGTTTTCAGGTATTTCGGAGTGAAGAGGAGTTCTTCGCCGTACATGAGGAGAACGCCCGCTTTTTTTGTGGCGGCGATCATTTCTTCGCCTTCGGCGATGGTCATGGCGAGTGGCTTTTCGCAGATGACGTGCTTGCCGACGGCGGCGGCGTCTTTGGTCATCTGGCAATGGAGGCTGTTAGGAGCGCAGATGCTGATGACTTCGATGGCCGGATCTTTGAGCATTTCGCGATAGTCGGTGTAGACGCGGGGGATGTTGAAGCGTTTGGCGAAGTGCTCGGCGTTGCCGGGAGTGGGGGAGGAGACGGCGACGAGTTCGGCTTCGTGGGGCATGATTTGGAGCGAGGTGGCGTGGATGTCCGCCTGGAACTGGGAGCCGATGATGCCGATTTTTACTTTGCCGTTGGTGGCCATGAAGATCCTTGAATTTGGGGAATTTGAAAAGAAGGCGCGGCGAAACCCATTACATCTTGCGGACATGGGGCACAGCATGCTGTGCCCCTACATGACCTTGCTGGAACGAAACTAGTTTGGTGTTGGGTCGTCGCAGCCGATGAATTCTTGGTTGTAGCGGTTGCCTTTGTATTCCATTTCGTCGTGGATGCCGATCTTGGATGTGTAGTAGCCAAGGACGGTCAGGTGCTTCAACTCTTTGTAGAAGCGAACCTCGAGAAGATCGGTCATCTGTTCGTTGTCGGAGAGCACGGTGAGAACGGCGACGCGATCTTCGGGGCTGCCGTCGAGGAAGGTTTTGCCGGTGTAGTGCTGGCTCATGGAGTCGATCAGGCGCAGGCCTTCGCGCCAGAGCTCTTTCTGATCATTGTCACCGCCTTCGCCGACGTGTTGGTCAATGAAGTCAACGACTTTGGCGTCTTTGGCGCCGCCGGAGTGGCTGTCTTTCGGGATGATGGTTTCACAGAGTTCGTCGACGAGTTTGTGTTGAGCCGGAGTGAAGAAATGGCTGGTGGATTTTGTGGCCTGCGCGCCAGTGACAGGCGTCGCGTCTTTTACGGTTGGCTCGGTTGCTTGCTGAGGGCCCGCGATGGTCGCGGCCGGAAGCGTGAGTAAGGAAGCGCCGATGGCGGTGGCGGAAGTTTTGAGCCACGCGCGCCGATCCTGCCGGAAGTCGACTGGATTTTTCTTTGAATCGTCGGAGATTTTCGACATGGCGGCTCCCTAGATGTTCCCTTTCTTCATTTCGTCGGCGAGATAGTCCATTGAACGCCAGCAGAGGGCCATGATGGACCACGTCGGATTCTGGCAACTCGCGTTGACGAAAGCGCTGCCGTCCACGACAAAGAGATTTTTAACATCGTGCGCTTGTTCGAATTGATTCAGCACGGATTTTTTGGGATCGTCGCCCATCCGGGCTGTGCCGAGTTCGTGGATCGACCAACCTTCGGTGAGCGTGCGCTTGCTGACGTGCATGACTTCGAAGCCGGCCGCGTCAAACATCTCCTGAGCCGTCTCCGTCATGTCCTTGATCATGGCGTGTTCGTTCTCCCCGAACTTGTAGTGGAAGCGAAGCGCGGGAATACCCCATTTGTCTTTCACGACGGGATCGAGGTCGACGTAGTTTTCGTAACGCGCGAGAACTTCGCCGAATCCACCCATGCCGATGAATGCGCCCTGATTCTTGCGAACTTCCTCTTTGTAACTGGCGCCAAAACCGGAGATTTGGGTTCCACCTGGGAACATCGTCGAACCGCCGCCGCCTTCGAAGCCGTAGCCGCGGATGAAGTTGGGGTTCTTTTCTTTCAGATTGCGGAAGCGGGGCACGTAGAAGCCGCCCGGGCGTCCGTCGTCGAGCGTTGGAGGCTTGCCGACAAGATTTTTGGCACGGCCGGAAACGCCTGCGCCCATGACGTGCTCACAGAAGTTATGGCCAACATGGTTGCTGGAGTTAGCCAAGCCGTTGGGGTGTTGTTTGGATTTCGACAGCAACAGCAAACGCGCGGACTCGAGTGTCGAGGCAGCAAGGACGACGACCTTCGCCTTGACGTAGTAGTCCTTCATGGTTTCGTTGTCAACAAAGTGGGCACCAGTGGCTTTGCCGGTGCTGGGATCGGTGGTGATTTCGCGGACGACGGCGTTGGTGCGGATCGTTAGATTGCCGGTGTCTGCGGCGGGATAGATGAGACCCGTCGGAGAGTCGAACGCGGCGTGGATATCGCAGCCGCCCTTACGTTCGCAGGCGCCGCGGCCGAAGCATCGGCTGCGATATTTATTGTGCTTAAGGCCGTCGGTGGTGACGCCGGCGCGGTATTGCGTCAGCGTGCGGTCCAACTTTGTTTTGATAGCTTCCTTCAGAGTGACTTCGGCGCAATTCAGCTTGGTCGGACGCTGGAAGATGCTATCAGGCAGCCACTCGAGGCCCTCTTTGACGCCGGTGACGCCGAGGTAGAGGTCGACTTTGTCGTAGTAGGGCGAAAGGTCGCTGTAGCTGATCGGCCAATTTTCGCCGAAACCGTCGCGATCGTGAGCTTTGAAGTCGTAGTCGGAGAGGCGGAGCGAGAGGCGGCCCCAGATGTTGGTCTTGCCGCCGAGACAGCGCGCGCGCACCCAGGCGTAGTTCGTGCCGGTGTAGGGATTTTCACGCTCATCGACGGTGATGTTCTTCACGTAGTCGTCGCTGCCGATGTAGCTCTTGAGATGTTTGGCGTGTTCGAAACCCGGACCGTAGGGCGGACGTCGAATGGTGTACTCGTTGTAATTGAGTGAGTGATAGTCGGGCGGATTGAAGCCGCGGTACTTGTTGTCGTAGGGCCACTCCATCGAGCGGAGTTCTTTTTCGATGGGAAGCTTTTTGCCGGCTTCGAGGAGCAGGACTTTCGCGCCATGGGAAGTAAGGACATGGCAGGCCATGCCGCCTGCGGCACCTGAGCCGATTACGACTGCATCGTATGTTTTTGTGAGGTCGACTACGGAATCCGCCATCGCTGGAGCCTCTTTCCCCTACGAGCCTCTGGTAACCAACGCCAATGAGACGCGTTGGACAGACAGAGGATAGCGCGCATTGTTGACGATTTAAATCGATTAACTAGCGCCACGGCATTCAACAATGGGAGCGGCGGGTTTGTCCAGTGGAGAGTCGGACACGATAGAAATTCGGATATGTAGGGTGGCGTTTCGTGTAAGTGGCGAGACGCGAGAATCAGACCATCAGTGGCACGCGGGCGAGAAAGACGTAAGGGCAAGTGGGACCGAAGTTTCCAGGGTGGGCTCTCGGAGCGATGTTGGGGATGGCGAGCACGGCGCTTTGCTTTTCGGCTGTGACGCGAGGGCAGGAAAGAACAGGCGAGGCGATATCTACGCCGGATGTGGCGGGAACGGCTCCCGGTCCGGGGAGCGCATACGCGGAACAAGGGTTCGTCGGCGACGGCGCTTGCAAGTCGTGTCATCAGCGCGAATTCGAAAGCTATCTAACGACCCGACATCATCTGGATTCCGCACTGCCTTCGGCCACGACGATTCAC
>JAFAZL010000196.1 GCA_019239815.1 Acidobacteriota bacterium | reverse complement strand
TCGACTGAGTCGACAGTCGACAGTTGAAAGTCGAACAAAAACAGGATCGAAAAAACAGACTGTGGATGAATGTTCACGTCTGGGCAAGCTGGGGCGCAGCAGTGCTGCGCCCTACATGAACTTGCTGCTGCGGAGCGAATTGAGCATGGGCTGCGTCTGAGATCCTTCGCTTCGCTCAGGATGACAACCCTAGCGGGTTGTCACTTCTTGGCGGCGTCGGGGAGTTTGCCGCTCGCTTCGACGACTTGCTCGGCGAGGTAGTTGCGGACGCGGGCTTCGTCGCGGGCGATCGCTAGATACGCGGAGCGCAGTAGCTGCTCTTTGCGATTGCGCAGCGTGTCGCGGATTGTCTGCTGGACCTGCGGATCGGAAATGTTGCGCTGGCCTGGTGACTCGCGGCTGACCAATTTCAGAATGCGGTAGCCGTCTTTGAGTTGAAGCGGCGGGCTGACCTGGCCGGGCTTCATGCCGACGACCATTTTCTTGAGCGACGGATCGGATTGGTTCAGCGCGGACTCGGGAACGTAGCCGAGATCGCCGCCGGTTGCGGCGGAATTCATGTCTTCGGAATAATCCATCGCGAGCTGCGCGAAATCGGCGCCGCTGTTCAGGCGATCCATCAACATTTTAACTTTGCGCTGCGCCTCGGCTTCGTTGGTGGCGTCGTCGTTTTTGCGATTGCGAATTTGGGGTTCCTTGCGCGGGGTCACGACGATCTGCGCGATGCGATATTGCGGCTCGGCGACATTGAACTGCGCTTTGTTCGCGTTGTAAAACTCGGTGACGTCCTGATCGGTGATGGTGATTTTAGCGACGACTTCGCGATTGAGCAGCTTGGTGATCGAGAGCTGGCGGCGCAGATCCGCTTTGAGATCGCTGACCGAAACGTTGCGTTCTTTGAGCTGGCGCTGAAATTCTTCTTCGGTGTAAGGGCTCTTGAGCTCGGTGAATTTATCTTCGACTTCACCGTCGCTCGCTTCGAGATTCAATTTTTTCGCGCGCTCGAGAAGAATTTCGTTGTTGATGAGCTCATCGAGGACGTTGAGCTTGAGCGAAAGCGCTTCTTCCTGCGAAGGCGGCTGGCCTTCGGGATTCACGCGCGTACGGTAATACTTGTCGACGTCGTCGCGTTTGATTTCCTGGCCGTTGACGGTGGCCCACACGTCGGGCCCGTGCTCGACGTCGTGCTTGCAGCCGGCGGGAGACAGCAGTAACGCGCCCGCGAGGGGCAACAAAATGCCGACGCGGCGCAATGCCGGCGAGCGCATTTTGAAGAGGAATGGAGCCAAGGTCAGAAGCTCAGGCGGCTTTCTTAACTTTGCCGTCGCGGATGCAGGCGGTGCAAACCTGGATATGCTTGCGCGCGCCATTTACGAGGGCGCGGACTTTCCGCAGATTGGGGTTCCATCGACGCCGACGCGTATTGTTGGCGTGGCTGATCACGTTACCGAACGAGGGAGACTTCCCACACAACTCACACTTCGCCATCTTTGCTGACCTACTTTGCTTTGAAATTATTGTGATACCAAACGTCTAAGTGTAACAGAGTGAGCAAGAAACGTGTAGAGCCTGACACTTTTCCATTTCGGTTTCGGTCCATCGGGGTAGTTTTTCGAAGAGCACTTACGGGTATACCCCCCGTGTTTTTCCTGAGAGTGCGCAAGTACTTTTGTTTTATTGAGGATGCAAATCTCCAAAAAATGGGAGTGCGCTACTCATTGAAATTGCTGGAGTTGCAGGCGCCCGAACGCATCGGTTTCATCGGCCTTGGGTTCTGATTTGGGCGGAATTGCACCGCAATTCGGTCCTGCCAGACGTTTGTCTAATTGTCGAACGGATTGAAAATAATGACGCAGTTTTCTACACGAGCATTATAGCACACTGCATTTTGCGTGCAGGATTTTGCCCTTTGCTGAGCGGGCTAGATGCGCAGGAGCTGGGTCAGGTCTGAAGTTGAGACGGCGTGGTCGAGGAAAGTGAATTGGCCTGAGTCGCGGACCTGGCGCGCCGCGTCGAGGAAGGCGGTCATGGCGGCGCGATAGAGTGCGG
>JAFAZL010000610.1 GCA_019239815.1 Acidobacteriota bacterium | reverse complement strand
TCCAACTTGTTGCCGCTTTTTACGCCGCAAACGACGCGGGCGAGGTATTCGAGATTGACCTGGTGGCAGATGCCGGTGTCTGGCGGGACGACTTTGAAATTCTGGAATGCGGTCTGGCCCCAGCGGAGGAATGCATAGCGCTCGACGTTGCGCTGAAATTCGAGTTCGGCGTTGAGGCCGAAGGAATTGGCGCTGCCGAAATTGTCGACCTGGACAGAGTGGTCGATGACGAGTTCGGCGGGGAAGAGCGGATTGATGCGCTTGGGGTTGCCGCCCATTTTCTTCATCGCTTCGCGCATCGTGGCGAAATCGACGACGGCGGGAACACCGGTGAAATCCTGCAAGAGCACGCGCGCGGGCATGAACGCGATTTCTTTTTGGGCGGCGCCGGGAGTCCAGGAGCCGAGCGCTTTGATATCTTCGGGATGAACGAAGCGGCCGTCCTCAAAGCGAAGCAGATTTTCGAGCAGCACGCGGAGCGAGAAGGGAAGCGTGGCGAGCTTGGCGATTCCTTGTTTTTCGAGATGTTCGAGGCGGTGAATATCGAAGGCTTGTGCGCCGACGTTGAGGGTGTCGCGCGTATTGAAGGAGTTGCCTCCGGAGATGGCCATGCGGCGGTCCTTTCGTGAAGTTCGCGCGTCTATGATAACTGAAAAAAGTGGAGCGTGTCGTCGGTGACACGAAGGGCATCTCGTGCTCTGAAACGTCGAGCTGCACGGGTTAGAGGTGGCGGAGAATCGTGCGGAACGCAAGGACTCCGCGGGGTGATCCAGAGCGTAACATCTGCGTTTGCAGTAGATTAGGGCGCTGGAAGAATTTCGTGGGGGAATTCGCCAGCGGATGTCGATTTCAGCGATTGCGATTCGACGTAAAAGTGAGGCCGGGAATCAAACTTCGCCGGCTTCAGAAACCTCATTCAGGAGAAAGACATGCGATTCATGATGATTGTAAAGGCGAGCAAAGACTCCGAGGCGGGGAAGATGCCAAGCCCGGAGTTGATCGCAACGATGGGAAAGTACAACGAAGAGCTTGCGAAGGCCGGCGTTCTGCTCGATGCAGCGGGTCTGCAGGCGAGCTCGAAGGGCGCGCGAGTGAAGTTTTCTGCAGATGGAAAGAAAACACTGGTGGATGGACCGTTTGCGGAGTCGAAGGAGCTGATCGCCGGATATTGGATCATCCAGGTGAAATCACCCGAAGAAGCGCGCGAATGGGCGAAGCGCGTTCCGTCGCCGCATCCGGGTCAGGAATGCGAGATCGAGCTGCGCCGCTTCTTTGAGATGGAGGACTTTCCTCCGAGCGAGGCTCTCAACAAGCAGATCGAACTCTCGAAAGAGATCGGGAAACAAAAGAAGTAAACAGCCGAATAAATCTCGCCGGCGTGTCGACTTCGGAGTTTGCGGTTCGACGTAGAGGTGAGGCCGGAAAATAGGCTGGACCGGCCTCCGAAACCACAGAGGAGAAATGAATGAAATTCATGCTGATTCTCAAGGCGACCAAGGACTCCGAAGCCGGCAAGATGCCCAGCGAGGAGACGATCAATGCGATGGTGAAATACAACCAGGAACAAGCGAAAGCGGGCGTTTTGGTTGATGCGGCGGGCTTGTATCCGAGTTCGACCGGTGCGCGAGTCAACGTTGCGGCCGACGGAAAGAAGACCGTGGTCGATGGGCCGTTTACGGAGTCGAAGGAACTGGTCGCCGGCTACTGGCTTATCAAGGTGAAGTCGATCGAAGAAGCGATCGACTGGGCGAAGCGGGCTCCGACGACGCCGGGCCAGGAGATTCAGATCGAAGTGCGACAGTTCATTGAGTTCGGCGGCGACTAGAGTATTCGAAGGTCGGATGGAAAATTCTTAAACTGTGTCGAATTTCGATTTGCTGGTTCGACGAAGAGTGAGGCGAGGTTCCAGCTCTCGCCAGCTGCACCCGCCGGGGACGGCAGGGGCACGATGTGCAAGCACCAGGAAACTTTAATCAGGAGAGACGACAATGAAATTCCTAAGCATGTACAAGACACCGGAACGCAACACTCCGCCGACTCAACAAGAGATGGACGAGATGGGCAAGTTGATGGAGGAGTGGTTCAAAGCAGGCAAGCTGTTGGCGGCGGAAGGTTGTATGCCGACGCCATTCGGGGCACGAGTGCGGCAGACCAAAGGACAATTCGCCGTGACTGACGGGCCATTCACTGAAGCCAAAGAAGTCGTCGGCGGGCTGGCGATTTTGCAAGCGCCTTCGAAAGAGGCGGCGATCGAATACGTGAAAGAGTTCATGAAGGTCGCCGGCGATGGCGAGTGCGAATTGCGACAACTCTACGAGATGCCGAATCCAACTCGCTAGCAGCGCTGCATGTCAGACACCCACAAAGCGATCGAAGCGGTATGGAGGATCGAGTCGGCTCGGCTGATTGCCGGACTGACTCGGATCGTCCGCGATGTGGGTGTGGCCGAAGAGCTGGCGCAGGATGCGCTCATCATCGCGCTCGAGAAATGGCCGGAGTCCGGCGTTCCTGACAATCCCGGGGCATGGCTGATGGCGACAGCCAAGCACCGCGCGATCGATTACTTTCGCCGCAACAAGTTGCTTGAACGAAAACATGAGGAGCTGGGCCGCGAGTTGAAGAGTCAGCAAGAGTCTGCCATGGCGAACTATGAGTCCGACAATCTAGATGACGAGATCGGCGACGATTTGTTGCGGCTGGTTTTTATTTCGTGCCATCCGGTGTTGTCCACGGAAGCACGAGTCGCACTGACGCTGCGATTGCTGGGCGGACTGACGACAACAGAGATCGCCCGGGCTTACGTGGTGCCTGAGCCAACCATCGCGCAGCGCATTGTGCGGGCGAAACGAACGCTGAGCGAAGCGCACGTGCCATTTGAAATTCCGCGCGGCGCAGACCTGAAGGCGCGGCTGACCTCCGTTCTCGAAGTCATCTATCTCATCTTCAACGAAGGATATTCCGCGACGGCCGGCGA
>JAFAZL010000120.1 GCA_019239815.1 Acidobacteriota bacterium | reverse complement strand
TGAAAGATCGAGCTGTCGAGAGCCTAACTTCCTTCATCGGCATCGACGGCACCAACGCCACGATCAACAGCGGCCGCATGCAGATCAACCTCAAGCCGCTGAAACAGCGCGGCCACAACATTTCGGCGACGGACGTAATTCGCCGCTTGCAGCCGCAAGTCGCAAAGGTCGACGGCATCACGCTTTTCATGCAACCGGTGCAGGACCTCACGGTTGAAGACCGCGTCAGCCGCACCGAATTTCAATACAGCCTGGAAGATGTCGATCAGAAGGAACTCGCGTACTGGGTGCCGAAGTTCATCGGCAAGCTGAAATCGCTGCCGGACCTACGAGATGTTGCCAGCGATCAGCTCAACTCAGGACTGCTCGCCGACTTAACGATCGATCGCGACACCGCGTCGCGCCTCGGCATTTTGCCGGCGACCATCGATAACACCCTGTACGACGCCTACGGCCAGCGCCAAGTCTCGACGATGTTCACGCAGCTCAATCAGTATCACGTCGTGCTTGAGGTGAATCCGCAGTTCCAGCAGGATCCCGACCAACTCAAGAATATTTATGTGAAATCATCTACCGGTCAGCAGGTGCCGCTGAGTGCATTCACTCATTTCGAGCCGGGAGCTGGTTCGCTCGCGATCAATCACCAAGGGCAATTTCCAGTCGTGACGCTTTCGTTCAACCTGGCGCCGGGCGTTTCGCTCGGCGACGCTGTCAACGCGATCAACCAAGCGAAAGAAGATCTCGGCCTGCCGCCGAGCGTCCAGGCGACGTACCAAGGCACGGCTGCGGCATTCTTGCACTCCCTCTCAAATGAACCAATCTTGATCCTCGCCGCGATCATCACCGTCTACATCGTGCTCGGCGTTCTCTACGAGAGCTACATTCACCCGATCACAATTATTTCGACGCTGCCTTCGGCGGGAGTCGGAGCGATTCTCGCGTTGCTGATCTGCCGCGAAGAGTTCAGCGTTATCGCGCTCATCGGCATCATCCTGTTGATAGGAATCGTCAAGAAAAACGCGATCATGATGATTGACTTCGCGCTCGAAGCCGAGCGCAAGGACGGAAAGACGCCGCTCGAAGCGATTTACGAGGCGTGCTTGCTTCGATTCCGGCCAATCATGATGACCACGATGGCCGCGCTGCTTGGCGGCCTGCCGCTGGCTCTCGGCACGGGCGTTGGTTCCGAATTGCGCCGTCCGCTGGGCATCACGATCGTCGGCGGATTGCTGTTGAGCCAGCTGCTTACGCTCTATACGACGCCCGTCGTTTACCTCTTCTTTGACCAGCTGGCGCGGCAAGCGCGGCGGCGCTTCCACATCACGAACACCGTCGATATGCCGGCGGAAGCGGACTAGGCGAGCGAGACGTGCAATTCACTTCCAATTTCTCGGCGCCCTTTATTCGCCGCCCGGTGGCGACGTCGCTGATTTCACTCGCGATTTTGCTTGCAGGAGCCATCGCGTTTGGATTTCTGCCGGTTGCGCCACTGCCTCAAGTCGACTTCCCAACGATCAGCGTGTATGCGAATTTGCCGGGCGCGAGTCCCGAGACAATGGCTAGCGCGGTGGCGACTCCGCTCGAGCGGCAGTTCAGCCGCATCGCCAGCGTCAGTCAGATGGTGTCGACCAGCCAGATGGGCAACACCAACATCACGCTGCAATTCGATTTGAATCGCAACATCGATGCAGCCGCGCGCGACGTGCAAGCAGCGATCAACGCGGCGCGCGGTCAACTGCCAGCCGATCTGCCTGGGCAACCCGGCTACTGGAAGGTCAATCCCGCCGATTCGCCGATCATGCTGCTGTCGATGACCTCCAACAACGTCTTGCTGCCGGAGATCTACGATGAAGCAGATTCCGTCATCGCGCAAAAGCTTCGGCAGATTTCGGGCATCGGCGAAGTCTTCATCGGCGGCGGCGCGAAACCTGCGGTGCGCGTTCAAGTCAACCCGGGCCAACTCAATAATTATGGGATCAGCCTTGAGACCGTACGCATGGCGCTCCAGTCCGCGAACGCCAACCGGCCGAAGGGCCAGCTCGCAAACCTCCGTCACGCTTGGGGAATCACCGATAGCGACCAACTCTTCAAGGCGCGAGAATATCAGCCACTGATCGTGACGTGGCGCAATGGCGCGCCGGTTCGGTTGGATGCCATCGGTTCCATCACCGACTCGGTCGAAGATGTGCGTAACGCCGGATTCATCAACGGCGGCACGGGCATCATCTTGGTCGTCTTCCGCCAGCCCGGCGCCAACATGATCGAAACCGTTGATCGTGTTCGCGCCATGATGCCGGAGTTGCAGGCGTCGATTAATCCATCGATTCGGCTCAACGTGATTATTGACCGCACCACGACGATTCGCGCGGCAATCCACGATGTCGAACTGACGCTGATTATTTCGGTCATCCTCGTCATTCTGGTTGTGTTCGTCTTCTTGCGGAACTATTGGGCAACGCTGATTCCCAGCATTGCTGTGCCGCTTTCGCTCGTCGGTACGTTCGGAGTGATGTATCTGTGCGGGTACAGCCTCGACAATTTGTCGCTGATGGCGCTCACCGTATCAACGGGCTTCGTCGTCGATGATGCGATCGTCGTGATCGAAAACATCATGCGGCATCTCGAAGAGGGAATACCGCCTTTTCGAGCAGCGATGATGGGTGCCCGCGAAATCGGCTTCACCGTCATCTCGATGAGTACCTCACTCGTGGCGGTATTCATCCCGATCTTGCTGATGGGCGGCATCGTTGGTCGCCTATTTCGCGAATTTGCGGTGACGCTCAGCGTTGCTGTCGGTATTTCGTTGCTGGTGTCGCTCTCGACGACGCCGATGATGTGCGCGCTGTTTTTGCGCCGCGATACCGGTGAGCACGGGCGAATCTATAATTTCGCGGAGCGCTCCTTCAATCGCCTGGTCGGCATCTACGACATCGGCTTGCGTTGGGTGTTGCGCCACCAGTTCCTGATGCTTTGCGTCACGATCCTCACGATGTTCGTCAGCGTCGGACTCTACATCGACACGCCGAAGGGATTTTTCCCGCAGCAAGACGTCGGCCGCATCAACGGATTCATTCAGGCCGATCAGGACGTTTCATTCGCGTCGATGCGAGAGAAAGTGAAAACACTCTCGGAGATCGTTCGCGAAGATCCTGACGTGGATACCGTTACCGCGTTCAACGGCGGTGGTGGCGGCAATAATAGTGGTCGATTTTTTGCACAACTCAAGCCTCTCGGTGTGCGAAAAGCCAGCGCTGACGAAATCATCGAGCGTCTCCGGCCCAAGCTGGAGAAAATTCCCGGTGCATCGCTCTTTCTTCAAGCGGTGCAAGACATCAACGTTGGCGGGCGCTTCGCGGGCGCGCAGTATCAATACACATTGCAGGCCGACAATTTGACGGATCTGGTCGGATGGGCACCGCGGTTGATGGATCGTATGAAGCAGATTCCGACCCTCCGTGACGTTAACACCGACCAGCAGCTCAACGGTCTGCAAGCGCAGCTTGTGATCGACCGCGACACGGCCGGACGCTTGGGTGTTCCCGTCTCGGAGATTGACAACACGCTCAACGACGCATTCGGCCAGCGCCAGGTCTCGAACATCTACAAGGGCATCAACCAATACCACGTGGTGCTCGAAGTTGAGCCTCAATACCTGCGCGATCCCGAAACGTTGAAAAATATCTACGCCGCGTCGAATACCGGCAAACTCATCCCGCTCAGTTCGTTCTCACACTTCGAGCCGGCAAAGAGCGCGCTCACCGTCAATCACCAGGGAATCTTTCCGGCGATCACGCTGTCGTTCAATTTGGCTCCGGGCGCGTCGCTCGGCCCCGCCGTTGAGCAAATCGAACAGGCGAAAGCGGAAATGCGCATGCCGCCGACGGTTCACGGTATGTTCCAGGGAACCGCCCAGGCGTTTCAGGATTCGCTCTCGACTGAAGGCTTGCTGATTATCTCAGCGCTGGCAGCGGTTTACATCGTCTTGGGCATTCTCTATGAGAGCTACATTCACCCGATCACGATTCTCTCGACGCTCCCCTCGGCCGGGATCGGCGCATTGTTGGCGATTCGCCTGATCAATGCCGACCTCAGCATCATCGCGCTGATCGGTATCATTCTGTTGATCGGGCTTGTGAAGAAGAACGCAATCCTCATGATCGATTTCGCGGTGCAAGCCGAACGCGAGCGCGGTAAGTCGAGCATTGAGGCCATTTACGAGGCGTGTCTGCTGCGCTTCCGCCCGATCATGATGACCACGGCTGCCGCCCTGCTTGGCGCGTTGCCGCTGGCGCTGGGCACCGGCACGGGAGCCGAAATGCGCCGCCCGCTCGGCATCACCATCGTCGGCGGCCTGATCTTCAGCCAGGCACTCACTCTCTTTACGACCCCCGTCGTCTACTTGTACCTCGATCGTTTGCAAACCCGAATCCAGCGCCGCCGTTTGCGTGCCGCCGCTCCCGCCCCAGTCTCCGCCCACTCCGACTAAGCCTGCCTACAGCAGAATCGTTAATTCTCTGATATCCAGCCGGTTCGCACTTTACAGCGAAGCGAGAATGGTCTATACCGTTTCCCACAGGCTGTGAGAGACGGTCACCTCGAACGGGTTAAACGTCCTGCAAGGTCTCCAGGCTCCCCGCTGTCCTAAGAGACATCTCCGTGACCGCGAAGAGACATAAAATGTCTTGGTTTCGCTACATCGATGCTTTATCTTCTGTCGCCAATCCAGGCCAGCGACGGGAGAACCAGCCGATCGAACCGGTGCGACTCGAAGTTCTGCCAAATCTGAGTGAGATTCGCACGGTCGTTCGATCGGGCTTGAGCGTCGTCCGCTTATGCGCCGCGACGTAACGCGCACGAACGGTCGTGGGTTTTGTGGTGGTGGATTGTCTTTCGGAACTGGCAGTTGGTAGTTGTCTCTCGATCGTTTGGAGAGCGTTCCTATGAACAGGTCTGTTCGTTTTCCGCTCGTCGCAGGTCTCATCCTCGGTGTTCTGTTCGGTCCAATACCTAGCAACACGTACGCGCAAGATGCGCCTCCGTCGCCAGCTACAGCGTCTGCGCCTGCCGCTCAAGCGAGCGCGTCCGCGACGCCGACTCCGACAGCGACCATGATTTCCATTCCGGGTCCACTGCGTTCCTTCCTGCGCATGGCCGCGATCAGTCAGAAAGTCTCGCCAGACGAGATCGCGCCATTGTTGGCGCGCAACATCTTCCTGCTCGGCTATGAAGGTC
>JAFAZL010000108.1 GCA_019239815.1 Acidobacteriota bacterium | reverse complement strand
AGGCAATCGTGAGCTTGAAATAGCGCATTCGTAGGAAGGTTTGTGCCGACCAGACCTAGCTTTTGGAGACTAGCATCACGCAGACGCAGCGCCAACTTCACGCGGAGCGAACGAACCGGCTCCCCGGCTTCACCGCCGCGCTGCCGTCGCGGCACAATGGGCAATCGTCCGGCTCATAGCTTGCAATCGGTAGCTCAAGCAAAGCTTGCTCCTCAACGGGAAACTCAATCTTGCCGCCGCTGCGATCAATCAGCGCGCCGGCCGCAACAACTCGGCCGCCAGCCTCTTCGACAACGCGAATCGCTTCCTGCGTCGATCCGCCCGTGGTCCACACGTCCTCAATCACCAAAACGTGCTGATCAGGCTTTAGCGCAAATCCACGCCGCAGACACATCGTTCCGCTCGCATCGCGCTCTACAAACATCGCGGGAACACCCGCGCCCGGCAGTCCCGCCTTCGGCTGAGGCAACGCCCGCGCAACTTCCTGGCCGATGATCAATCCGCCCATCGCAGGCGAGACCACGGCCTCAAGCGTGGCATCCGAAAACAACGCGGCTAGCTCCTGCCCCAATTTTTCCGCGAATCTTGGATACTGCAATACCTGCGCGCACTGCACATACGTGCCGCTGTGGAGCCCGCTGGAGAGCTCAAAATGTCCGTGCCGAACCGCTCCCGCGCTCTCAAACATCTTCAATAATTCTTCTCGCTTGAGCATCTCTCTCCAAGACCTCGCGACGAGCAACCCTGCGCCGGATAACGGGCCGCGCCGGCTTCGCATCGAATATCCAAACGCACCCAAAAGGCACCTGGATCAGGTGTGATGGAGCTAACCCAAAACCCCCGTAACCGTCGAATCGTCAGCAGCCTAGCCGCCGTGTGTTTCGTTGTCAAGGAAACGGCTGCCTGCTAGACTTCGAGTTTCGAGTTTTTGCTCGGTCGCACGCCTCTTAGTGCCCTTTTTTCGCGGTCTTGCATGAAACAAAGTGAGTCCTGTTGACGTTGTAACAGGATGAACACCAATTTGCGCTTAGTCGAAGATCAATTCGAGGAGTGACACAAGATATGAACCTGTTACGGTTGACCGCGAAGCCGTCGTCCCCGTGTGTGTCGGCAAAGCGGCCGGCTACGCGCCAACGCGCGGAGGCGAAATCGATTTCAAGATATTCACGTCAGGCGAGTCGCGCCCTAACCGCGGCGCTGCTCGCCGCGACGCTCGCCGGTGGGACAAGCGCGCCTGCGTTTGCGCAAGATCCCGGACAGAGTCCGCCGCCCTCGCAGCAACAACAGCGCCCGGAGCTACCCACTCCACAATCGCCAGAGCAGAATCGGCCGAATCAGGATCCCAACTCGCCCACGCAGGCGCCGCAGCCGGTGTATGGGCCGGGCCCGTCGAACCCACCGATTCCTGTGTCGTTGGGAGTTGCAAAGTACAACTATCAGAACCCGCCAAAGCCTTTTCCCAATTTGCTCGCGCCGTATCGCGGAATCGAGATTCCGGAGTTCAACATCGCGAACAAGCCGCGCGTCGAACAACTGATTCACGACGGTAAGCTCGAAATTACGCTGCAAGATGCTGTCGAACTCGCGCTCGAAAACAATATGGACATTGCCGTCGCGCGCTACCAACCGTGGCTGGCCGATACTGACGTCTTGACGACGAAAGGCGGTGGCCAAGCACAGGGCACCAACGGCGCGGAGGTCTTCTTCTCGACCGCCAACGTTCCGTTTCTGGCCTTGGATCCGACGCTGACGGGAAGCACTTTTTTTGCCCACGTCTCCACGCCGATCAACAACCCGTTCATTTCCGGTACGGGAACTAGCTCCAATCAATTGACCGGATTGACCAGCCACAGCGCCCAATATAACTGGACCTACACGCAGGGATTTAATTCGGGCACATCGGTAACAGCGGCATGGGACAACACGCGATCTTCGTCAACCGCGGCAAACTTGTTCAATCCATCGGTTTCGTCTTCGCTGACCATCACGTTCCAGCAGCAATTGCTGAACGGCTTCGGCTTCGCACAGAACCGGCGCAACATTCTCATCGCTAAAAACAACCGGAAGCTCGCTGATTATGAATTTTCGCAACAGGCGATCACGACGGTTACCAATGCGATCGATGCGTATTGGGAGTTGGTCTACGCACGGGAAAACGTGAAGGTGCAGGAGCAAGCCGTTACCGTTTCCACCAAGCTGTACGGCGACAACAAAAAGCAGCTCGAAATCGGAACAATGGCGCCTCTCGACGTAACGCGCGCCGAATCGGAATTGGCGACCGACCGCCAGAACTTGATCGTCGCGCAGACCACGAAGTACACCGACGAGCAGACCCTGAAAAATGCAATCGTGCGCGATCCCCTTTCCCCTGCGCTCGCGAACGTCGAAATCGTGCCGCTCGACCACCCGAATCCGCCGGAAGCGGTGGAGGCTGCCACATTTGAGGAGGCGGTGAAGGAAGCGTTCGCCAAGCGACCTGACTTGCAAGTGCAGGCTCTTAACGCCACCAACGCGGGCATCAACGCAAAGGCCACCCAGCAAGCGCTGAAGCCGACGGCAACTCTTGTCGCGCAATACCAAAGTCAGGGCCTTGCCGGTAATTCAGCGATCATCACTGGATCGACGACAACGGCCGGAACGCCCATCGTTGGCGCCAACGGAACTCCGGTCACCGTGCTCGACATGACCGGCACGCCGGTCCAGATTTTCGAGCCGTCCAGCACCCCTGTGACCAGCGGCGTGAACAAGCAAGGCTTCGGCACCACGCAGAGCCAGATCTTCCACAATGATTTCCCGAGCTACATCGTCGGACTCGATCTGACGCTGCCGATTCGCAATCGTGTAGCCCAGGCCACCTATCAACGCGCGACACTCGAGCAGCGCATGATCGAGGCGCAGTTGCAGCAGATGAAGAACGCCGCCGTTCTCGATGTGCGAAATGCGTTCATTGCGCTGACGCAGGATCGCGCTCAGGTGCAGGCAGCCAGTAAAGCCCGCGAACTCCAACAGCAAACATTCGACGCCGAACAGAAGAGGTATCAGCTCGGCGCATCGACCGTGTACAACGTCATCTTGACGCAACGCGACTTGATCAGCGCGCAGGGACAGGAGCTTCGGGCCTTGGCCAATCTCGTCGAAGCCAAAGCCAACTACGAGCGCGCGGTCGGTCGCACGCTCGATGTCAATCGCGTCACGATTGCCGACGCGAAGCATGGACAGGTCGAGCACGACACCTTGATTCCGGGGACGCTCAACGGCCAGGTTGTGGGCGTTGACAAAATCTTCGAGAACAAAGATGGCAAAAAGGAAGGACAGCGGTAGTCGCGCTGGATTTCTAACAATTCAACTCAAAAAACTATGTCTTGAGAGCCGGCGGGCCGTATGCCCGTCGGCTTCTTGTTTTTGCGGTACGTGAGCTGGCCAGTTGTGGGAGTCCGGCACAGTTGATCTTCTGACGTCGATCGACGGATCCCAAGGCTTCCCGGTATTGCCCTAAGCCGCTGGTTCGCATAACATTTTCTTATCGGGCGTCCATATCGGGCCGAGTCACTGCTCGTTCGACGACCCATCCTCTATGAGCGACGCACTCAAGGGCGGCAGCCAGACCGTCGTGCCGACCGAATCTCCGGCTTCCCATCGAAATCCATCTCCTGAAGAAAAGGCGTGGGAGAAGAACACGCTCGCTCCGACCTTGGCGAAGAGTCCCGAACGTCAGGCTGAGTTCACGACGATCTCGAATCATCCGATTCGCCGGCTGTACACGCCTGCCGATCTTCCCGATTGGGCCCCGGAACGTGACCTTGGCTATCCGGGTGAGCCGCCGTACACGCGTGGCATCCACTCAACGATGCATCGTGGCCGGCTCTGGACGATGCGTCAGTTTGCCGGCTTCGGCACTGCCGAAGATACGAACCAGCGCTTCCGCTATCTGCTGGCGCAGGGGCAAACCGGACTCTCGACGGCGTTCGATTTGCCGACGCTGATGGGTTACGACTCCGACCATCCGCTTTCCGAGGGCGAAGTCGGCAAGTGCGGCGTCGCGATCAGTTCGCTCGCCGACATGGAAGTTTTGTTCGATCAGATTCCGCTCGCCGACGTCACGACTTCGATGACGATCAATTCGCCCGCCGCGGTGATCTGGGCGATGTACCTGGCAGTCGCCGAAAAGCAAGGCGCCGATTGGAAGAAAATTTCCGGCACGCTGCAGAACGACATCCTGAAGGAATACATCGCGCAGAAGGAATA
>JAFAZL010000096.1 GCA_019239815.1 Acidobacteriota bacterium | reverse complement strand
CCAACAAACGCTGAAACCTATCGCCAAAGAAAACGCTTCCCGGAAACGTTTTCCGTCGAGTCACAAAAAGCAAAACGGCGAGCGCCTTTCGGTCTCGCCGTCCAAAACTCAACCGCCCAAAAACAAAAATGGCGCCGGGTGGCGCCGCGCTTTACTCAAATTTTTCTGTCATCACCGGGAACGTAAGCTTGGCCTTGGCTAGCGACTTTACGACCAGGCCTTCCGCCGTTTCCGAAGTCGTGTTCCGCGCCGTCGCCATTTCACTGACCAGCAAATACTTGGCGCGTTCCAACATCTTCTTTTCGCGGAATGAGAGCGGCTTGCTTCGGCTGAGGGAGACCAGACTCTTCAATACGACGGCGACTTCCAAAAGCGACCCGGTGCGCATGCGCTCCGAGTTTTCCTTAAAGCGATGCTTCCAATCGTGGTGCGAGTTGAGCTTGCCGGTCTCGAGGAATCCCAAAACTTTCGAGGCATCGGCGGTACGGATCACCGATCGCAACCCAACCGCTTCCGAATTCGACTGCGGCACCATCACTCGCAAGCCGCTGGAGATGATTCGAATCATGAAGTAGCGCTCGGTTCTGCCGTTCAAAACTCCGTAGCTGATTTGTTCTACTAAACCTACTCCGTGATTCGGATACACAACCTTATCGCCAATTTTGTAATCCATAGCTGCGGTTGCCCCCCTAGGCATGCGTACAGTGACCAGTGTAGGACAGGTGTTCTGAAAGAGTCAAGGTATATCCAACAGAATCAGGGGCTTAGAGAAACGGGCTAGACAATTTGGCATTCAAATTGCTCCCGAAAACCGGACAATTCCGGCATTACTGCGGACAATCCTCGTACATCGTCGTGACACCCTTCTGACGTGGTCAAAACCCCAATCAAGTCTCCTTGCGCAACTGCAACTCTCTGAATAAGTTAAGCCCAAACGAGCAGCTCATGCTTGCGCTGAGGTACAATCCCCGCGATGAATCTTTTGGCCCTTGATACATGTGACTCGCGAGGCAGCGTCTCCGTTCTTCGTGACGACAAAGTCCTTCAAACGGTTGAGCACGATACCTCCGACGACTATTCGGTCTGGCTCCTACCTGCAATTGATCGTGCCCTTCAAGCGAGCAGACTAACCTTTGGCGACATCGACGTTTTTGTTGCGGCGTCGGGTCCTGGCTCGTTCACCGGCGTTCGTGTGGGCCTCACAACTGTAAAGGCCTGGGCCGAAGTCACCGGCAAACCGATCGTCGGCGTCTCGCGCCTCGAAGCCCTTGCTACCCAGGCTGCTCCTCGGTCTGGAGAGTTTGTCGCAGCCTTCTCCAACGCCCAGCGCAAACAAATCTTCGGAGCCCTTTACCGAAGTGAGCACGACGGACGTCTAAAACGCATCGGTGAGGAAGCCGTCATCGGACCCGAAGCTTTCCTGGCATGGGTGACAGAGAATACCGCGGGCGCACCCACCCGCTGGATATCAACCGACCCGGAGATGCTCGCCGAAACGGATGCGTGGGCCGCCCGTCAGAACGCTGGTGCCGCGCACCCTGTGGACAACTCCAACGCGCGCATCGAATCCGCGTCGCCAATCCTGGCGCCGGCCATCGGCCAGCTCGGCCACCGCTTCGCCACGATGAAGCAGTTCACCGATCCGCTCCGGCTCGACGCCAACTACGTGCGCCGGTCTGACGCCGAAGTTTCGTGGATCGATCGCCAGGAACGTGCGAGCAAAACCGCCGGCTAAGTGCCGGCAAAAATAAGATTCAGTAGCAGGGCTGCGAAGCAACGCGACCCGTCACGAAAGCAACTTAGCAGTACCAAGTCGGGGGGAAGCTGTGACTCGAAGAATCGCAGGTATTTCCGCGGTTATTTTGATTGCTGGCGTAGGGACAACGTTCGCGTTAAGCCCGGCCAGTGGCAATGCATCGGCGGCAGTCGACAATGACAAGTCCTGGATCACCAAATCCAACGACTACGCCAACCTCCTCATCGATATCGAGAAAAAGCACTCCCCTGAATCCGCCTCCGCCGACGGCCTGAAGCAATACGACGAGCTGATCTCGATCGACACCCAGGAAGACGACGTCGCCGAAAACAATGAACGGCAGGCAGCTCTCGACAAACTCAAAACTGCTCTCGCGAAAGAGCAAGACAAATACGTGAAGCAAGACCTCGAAATCATGATTCACAGCACGGAGCTAGCGCTCCGCGGCCATCGATACACCGAAGATCACCTCGTGACCTATCGCAACGCCAGCGCCGAAGTCTTCCAGGGTCTGCGCGCACTGCTCGACGATCAAGTCTCCGCGGACCGCCGGCCAGCCGCCGTTGTCCGGCTCCGCAAATATGCCGGCATCGAGCCCGGCTTCACACCAGAGACCGACAAGCTCAAGAAGTTGATGGAACTCCAGATGGCCAAGCCGAACATCATTTATTCGGCGAGATCGCGCGTTGAAACTGCGCTGTCGCGCAACGGCCTCTACGTGGACGGCATCGCCTCGCTTTTCAAGCAATACAACCTGCAAGGATGGGAAGAGCCCTACGCCAAGCTCAAGACTCAACTCACTGCTTATGATGACTGGATCAAGGCGAGTGTCCTGCCCAAGACGCGAGCCGACTTCCGCCAGCCGCCGGAACTCTACGCACTCAATTTGGAAAATTTCGGCATCGATATCCCGCCGGCCGATCTGGCGCAGATGGCGCACAAAGCCTTCGCTGAGTATCAGAGCGAGATGCAGACGATCGCGGCGCAAATCGCGAAACAGCGCAACTGGCCGAACAGCGACTATCGCGACGTCATCAAACGTTTGAAACAAGAGCAGTTGGTCGGTGACAGCATTCTTCCCTTTTATAAAGATCGACTGAAAGTGATCGAAGGCATCATCGTCAAACAAAATCTGGTCAGCTTGCCAGATCGCCCGGCGCGCATCCGTATCGGCACTCCAGCTGAAAGCGCGCAGCAGCCTGCACCGCACATGGTTCCTCCGCCGCTACTCAACAACACGGGCCAGCAAGGTGAGTTTGTGTTGCCGCTCAACATGCCCGCGGGCGCAGGCTCGGCCAAAGAGGAAAAGGTCGACGACTACACGTTCGACGCTGGCTCATGGACTCTCATCGCGCACGAAGCGCGGCCGGGGCACGAACTCCAATTCGACTCGATGCTGGAGCATGGAGTTTCGATCGCTCGCTCGCGCTACGCCTTTAACAGCACCAACGTCGAAGGTTGGGGGCTATACGCTGAGTACATCACCAAGCCCTACATGCCGCTCGAAGGGCAGCTCATCTCGCTGCAATTCCGTTTGCTCCGCGCGATTCGCGCATTTTCTGATCCCGAACTGCAGGCTGGAAAAGTCCAGCCCGCAGATGTGATGAAAACGCTCACCGTCGATGGCTGCTTCTCCGTTCCGTTCGCGAATCAGGAAGTCGAGCGATATACATTCCGCATGCCGGGCCAAGCGAACTCTTACTTCTACGGATACACAAAACTACTCCAGCTTCGGAAAGACACCGAAGCCGCGCTCGGCGCAAAATTCGACCAGAAAAAATTCCACGACTTCATTCTTGGCCAGGGATTGTTGCCGCCTGACCTGATGCGCAAAGCAGTGATGGAGGATTTCATTCCAGTGGCACAAGCGAGCCATTAAATGCGAGCCGCTGTGAATAGGGTCGGCCGAAAGAATTTGATCCGCCGTTTCGACGCGAGCGATGCCGGAGCTGTCGGCGAAATTCTCGCGCAGTCTCCCGAAGCTTCGGCTTGGACCGTGAAATCGCTCGAGCAGCTGGACAAACGCGGCGAACTGGGTTGGGTGATCGCGGATGGGAAAAAAGTCGTGGGATTTCTGGTGGCGCGCGCCGTCGTGGCGGAAGCGGAGATCCTCAATCTCTGCATCGCGCCAGAAAAGCGCCGCTCCGGACTCGCCGAGGCGCTTCTCAACGAAGCCGTCGCGGAGCTTCGCCGCACTCGCGTCGATCGATTGTTCCTCGAAGTTCGCGAGTCCAATACGCCGGCGATCTCTTTCTACGAAAAACACAAATTCAGTAAGACCGGACGCCGCCCTGGCTATTACCG
Organism: Acidobacteriota bacterium; assembly: GCA_019239815.1. The sequence goes on along the minus strand of JAFAZL010000096.1, from coordinate 46 downwards.
TGATCCCGACGAGGCGGCAGTACTAATGATGAAAGAACTCGCAGGC
>JAFAZL010000584.1 GCA_019239815.1 Acidobacteriota bacterium | reverse complement strand
AGCCGGGTGGATGGGGCGAGGCGGCCGCGGCGGCTGGCTCCGGCGGGAATTGATGCGATGGAAGAATGGCTGACGATGCTGCGGCGCGGGATGGAGAAGAGCTACGACCGGTTGGATGCGATTTTGGCGAGCATGGAAGAGCCGAAGAAAAGGAAAGGAGACAAACGATGAGCAAGTTGACGTTGAAGACGGAAGGCGAGAAGCACGTGGTGATTACGAGGCGATTTGCGGCATCGCCGGAGGCGGTGTGGCGCGCGCACACGGATCCGAAGATCGTGCAGAAGTGGTTGCTGGGGCCGGACGGGTGGACGATGCCGGTGTGCGACCTGGATGCGCGGGCCGGCGGAAAATTTCGCTATGAGTGGAAGCATGAAACAAAGCCGCACGGTTTTTACATTACCGGCGAGTTCGTGGAACTGACGCCGCATAGCAAGATCGTGCATGTCGAGCGGATGTTCATGCCACAGCAGACGCCGGACAATCACGTGGAGACGCGATTCGAGCCGGACGGCGGCGGGACGCTGATGACGATGCGGATGACTTTGCCGGATGCGGCGACTCGGGCGGCGATGCTTTCGACGGGCATGGACAAGGGGATGGAGGACAGCTACGTGCGGCTGGAGAGGATGATGGAGGGTGGATTGGCGATGCAGACGGGAAAATAGAAACTGGAAATCCGAAAATCGAGAATCGACGAACCGCTGAAAAGGGCGCCATTTTATTTCGGGCGCCCTTGTTTTTTAGTGCGAAAGATTACTTTGAGTCAGTCGTGTCAACCTTCCAGACGGAAGGATTGAGGCGCCGATAATGCGGGCGATTCGGTTAAGGCGTCGCCTCATGACGGAGGACGCGGTGGCGGTCGAACCAGGCGGACCACGGGAGAACGATGACGATGAGTGCGATGCCGGTCCAGGCGACCTCGGCGATGGAATCGGGCGCAGGCTGGAAGGGGTCGGCGACGTAGATGGCGAAGAGGAGTAGGACGAAGACGGCGAAGGCGTACTTGCCGATGGCGTCGCGAGCTCGCGTGGTCTGGACGTAAAGGACGATGCCGATGACGAACATTGTGATTTCGACGGCCATGGTGCCGGGGATGGAGTTCCACAGGGCCAAACCGAATTTCGGGCTGGCGCCGGGATAAAGTGGCATGTCGGGGCGGTGCGTGATCCAATCCAGTAGCCAGTGGCTGATTACGCCAAGAGCGATGGCAATTGCGCCGGGTTTGTAGCGGGTGATCAGGAAATAGGCGCCGGCAAAAAGAATAACCCAGAGCAGTGTCATGAGTAGGCTGTGAGACCACGGGAAATCGTATAGATCGAGCGGACTAAACTTTGTGTCGCCAGGGGCGACGCGGGCGTGCTCCCATCCCAGGAGGAGGAATACGGGCCAAAGCATGTCGCTCAGTAGCGGGGCGGCCAGCAGCGGGGCGAGAGAGGCTCGCGGCGCGAACTTTTTGGCGGCGAAGCCAATGGCGAAGTGGCCGATGAACATGGGAGGCAGAAGTAATGACCCAAGGAGAGAGTGAAGTAAAGATTTTTATTCGGGGTGGGTTGCGTTCGTCGAGAAGGGGCGCGGCGCCACGGCGCTACTCGGTGCGTCGAAGTAAGGTATAACGTGGCGCTGGTTTGGGGAGGATTCGTGAGGATTTTTCGGCGATCCGTTCGGCGGGGATTTCTGGTGACGGCGGGTTTGGCTTGTTGCGGGGCGGTGCAGTTTGCGGTCGGACAGACTACGCAACAGAAGATGAGTACAGCGACGCCGGCGGCGGCTAAGGTGAATGATGCGGAGGTGGCGCCGACACGGTTGGATTTGTTGCGGGGGGCTTATGGTGAAGATCGGGCGAACAATGACTTGATTTCGTATCACCTCGACATTCGGGTGGATCGGGAGAAGAAGTACATCAGCGGGAAGAATACGATTCGCTTCAAGATGCTGAAGGATGGGAAGGGGATTCATCTCGATCTGAATGAGGCGCTGAAGATCGACAAGATTTTGCTGGGCGAGACGGCGCTGAAGTATTCGCGGGATTCGGGGGCGGTGTTTGTGGATTTTCCGGAGACGCTGCGGGCGGGGCAGACGTACGCGATTGATTTTTACTATTCGGGGAATCCAGTGGAGACGGGGAGATTTGGGAGCATTGCGTTCAAGACGGATCCTGCGGGACATGCGTGGATCAATACGGCGTGCGAAGAGACGGGCGCGAGCATGTGGTGGCCGAACAAGGATCAGTGGCGCGACGAGGTGGAGGAGATGGAGATCAGCGTTGCGGTGCCGAATGGGCTGGTGGATGTGTCGAACGGGCGATTTGTGGGGAAGACGGATTTGGGAGATGGGTATACGCGGTGGGATTGGCAGGTGCACTATCCGATCAACAACTACGATGTGTCGCTGAACATCGGGAATTACGAGCATTTCGCTGACAAGCTGGGCGATTTGACGCTGGATTTTTACGCGCTACCGCAGGATTTAGAGAAAGCGAAGCGGCAATTTGCGCAAGCGAAGGGGATGATCGAGGCGTTTCAGCATTATTTCGGCGAGTATCCATTTGTGAAGGATGGATACAAATTGATCGAGGTGCCGTATTCGGGGATGGAGCATCAGAGCGCGGTGACGTACGGGAATCATTTTGCAAATGGGTATCTCGAGCGGGACTGGACGGGCGTGGGGATCAGTCCGCGATTCGATTTCATCATCATTCATGAGAGCGGGCACGAATGGTTTGGCAATGCGGTGAGTGCGGCGGACCGTTCAGATATGTGGATTCACGAAGGGTGGACGACGTATCTGGAGTCGCTGTACGTCGAGTACATGTGGGGGCACGACGACGCGATCAAGTACATCAGCGGCTACAAAGCGAAGGTGAAGAATGAGCGGCCGATTATTTCGGCGCGCGGGGTGAATGCGACTCCGCCGCAAGATCAGTATTTCAAGGGGATTTTATTTTTGAATACGCTGCGGAGCGTGGTGAATGATGATGCGAAGTGGTTTGCGATGCTGCACGATTTATTTCAGAAATTTAAGTATCAGAACATCATGACGGAAGACATTGTGGCGTACATGAATCAATACACGGGGATGAATCTGACGCCGATTTTTGATCAGTATTTGCGGCATACGGCGATACCGACGCTGGAGTTGAAGTTTGATGATGCGGCGGGGACGGTGAAGTATCGGTGGAAGGCGGATGTGAGCGGATTTGCGATGCCGATCGCGGTGGGTGAGGTGGGGAAGTGGGAGATTGTGAAGGCGACGACGGAGTGGCAGACGATGAAGACGAGCTTGAACAAGGGAGAGTTTGGAGTGGCGGAGGATTTGTATTACGTGAAGGTGGAGAAGGAATAGAAAGATCGCAGAGGAACAGCAAGAAAAACCAGAGAGTGGTCCGGATTGGGTCCGGGCAAGCTGGGGCGCAGCAGTGCTGCGCCCCTACATGGGTTCGCTAGAGTGTTTTCAGGAAGGCGACCAGGTCGGACTTTTGTTGGTTGGTGAGGTTGAGAGCGAAGCGCGTGTTGTAGAAATTTACGACGTCCATCAAGGAGGTTGCTGATCCGTTGTGGAAGTAGGGGGCGCGTGCGGCAAGGCCGCGAAGGATGGGGCCCTTGATCTTGCCGACGTGGTTGAAATTCCCGTCAATCAGAGCCTGTCCGAGGTCGGTGGTGGTTTTGCAATTGTTGGTGGGCAGACCTGTATTGGGATCCTTCTCGCATACGGTGATCTGCGGCAGGTAGCTCACATCGAGTCCGCCGAGGTTGACGAACGGCGAGTTGGGACTCGGGTCGCCCGTGCCGATATTTAGAGGAGTGGGGAAGGAGTGGTTGCCGACGTTGGGAGTGTCGTGGCACGTGCCGCAGGTTCCTTGCAGGACAGGTATTCCGCCAGCGACAAGACCTCCAGCGGTCACGTCGTCATTGATACCCGCGACGCCGCTGATCGGAATCTGCAAGGAATTGAAGAGCGTCTCGCCGCGCGCGACGGACTGGCGAGCCTGGGCCAACTCATCCCAATATGCGGCTCTTTGTGACCAGGCTTGGTAGAGATTGAAAATGTCGGGAGTGAACTGGCCGTCGCCGGGAGCTAAGAGGCCGCCGGGTTGCTCGAGAGCGGGCACGAGAGGGTGAACGCTGGAATTGACGGTGATGAAGAAGGGTTGAGTGGTCAAAGGCATTGGCCCGCCGTTCGCCCCATCACGATTCAGAAGCCCTGCGCGAAAATCAAACAGCTGCGCGGTGTAGAGCTGCGTTTCGAAATTGACGATTTCTTGTTGCTCGGCGGGAGTTGGCCGCGTGCCGTCACCCTGTGCGTGAGTGACCGTTGCGTCCACCGTTTGGTGGGCGAGATCGCTCATCAAGGCGGAGGGGTAGTTGCTGTAAGTGATTTTTGTGGTTCCAGTGGCAGGGGAGGATTCTCTGCCGTCAAACATCACGGTGCTCAGAAAGTTGAGGTTCGCGGTGGGCAAGGGTCGTCGGTATTGAGAGATGACGTCGGTGGCGTTGCAACCATATTGGTTGTTGACGCTCATGACCTGGTAATTGGCGGTGGCTGGGACGCTAATAAAGATGCGGATCAGGCCGCGAGTGAGCAGCAAATGATAGGCCTCGCGACGTTTTTCGAAGGTGGAGACGTCCGCTGTAGGGCAGGTCGCACCGTCCACAGGGCGAAAAACGGGGTCGGTCCCGCCGGTGGCGTAGAAGCGCTCTTGCAAATGAGGGGGAGCGATCGAAAAGGCGTCGCTGGGTTCGTGACAGGTGATGCACGCTCGGCCGTTTGTACCCATTGACTGGAAGAACGGATTCGTCGAGGTGTTGGTTGGGCCACCGACGTTCACGTTGGCGATGGCGCCGCTGGGGTCACCGAAAATCTGAAATTTAGGTATCACCATATTGCGGGAGTCGCTGAACGCGAGGCCCCCTGCGACGGCAATCAGCAATGCCAAAACCGATGCGATCCGGAGCGTCCGCGGGAGGACCTTATGCCTCGCCGGCGTTGGCCTGGGAGGGTGAACTTCTTGGGGTGCGAGGGAGCTGGAGCCGGCTGGCATAAGGGTCCTTTCGAGCCGAGGGTCATCACGATTGACCTTCGTTCAAGAAACTGAGACACACCGATTGGACCGGACTGTCTCACCCTAATGCGATTGGGGCAATGCACCGCGGGTGGAATGTTGATGAGCTGCCATTTCCCTGATACAAAAGGGTGTTAGTCCTTCAGATGAGCGGTGGATTATGGCCCCTTTCCCCCGCCCGCTCGGAGTGTCGGAATGCCCCAAGAAGGAAATCATCCGGTCCTGCGGTTTGGTGTATTCGAAGCGAACCTTGCTGCGCAGGAACTGAGGAAACACGGTACCCGGGTGCGACTTCGGGGACAGTCCTTCAGCATCCTGTCGATGCTGCTGGAGAAACCGGGTCAGGTGGTCACCCGGGACGAAATGCAGCAGAGGTTGTGGCCGGCCGACACATTTGTGGACTTTGAACACAGTTTGAACACGGCGATCAAGAAGCTGCGCGGTGTGCTGGGCGACTCCCCCGAAAATCCGCGGTATATCGAGACGATTCCCCGTGTGGGTTACCGCTTTATTGCACCGGTACAGGAAATCATTGCGCCGAGAACGGCGGGACGTGAAGTTCCCGCTCCGGCGAACTTTGCTGAACCGCAAGAGCGGGCAGCGCCACCGGTTTCGCGAAGAAGCTGGCGGCGATTCGCCGTTGCAGCGGTGTTGAACGTTGCCGTCGGAGTTGTTGCGGTTTTTGCATGGCGAATGAGCCATCTTCGTCCCGAGTTGGCGAGAGAGAAGGTGGCTCTCGCGGTTCTTCCTTTTTCCAATCTGACCGGAGATGCAGGGCAAGAGTATTTCAGCGACGGGTTGACGGAAGAAATGATCGTGCAGTTGGGCGAGATGGATCCGGAGCGCATGAGCGTGATCGCGCGTACTTCGGTCATGCACTACAAAGGCAGCTCCGAGGCGTTACCTCAGATTGGCAGCGAGCTGGGAGTGCAATATGTACTCGAAGGCAGCGTGCGTCGGGATTCGAGCCGAGTCCGTATCACGACGGAGCTGGTGCGCGTGAAGGATCAAACACCGGTATGGTCGCGTGAGTACGATCGCGAACTTGCCGGGCTGCTGACGCTGCAGCATGAAGTGGCGCAAGAAGTCGCGGATGAAATGCGAATCACTTTGGGTGAGAAACCCAAGCGGGCTATCGCGTCTGGTGGCAAGCCAGCGACATCACCGGAGTCATACGCGGCATACGACCTTTATTTGCAGGGCCGATATTTCTGGAATAAGCGCACGGAAGAAGGATTTCGGCGTGCGGCGGGCTATTTTCAGCAGGCGATCGACCGCGATCCGCGTTACGCGCCAGCCTATGCGGGGTTGGCAGACACCGATGGATTGATGAGCACCTGGTATGACGGACCACCAGGCGAGTTGATGCCCAAGGGGCGCGCCGCCGCGCTGAAAGCGCTGCAATTGGACGACACGCTGGCTGAAGCGCATACATCGCTGGCATTGATTGCCGAGAATTACGACTACGACTGGCAAACCGCTGAAAAAGAATTTAAGCGCGCGATCCAACTGGAGCCAGATTACGCAACGGCGCACCAGTGGTACGCCGAATCCCTGTCGTGGCAGGGCCGCTTTGATGAGGCTTTAGCGGAAAGCGAGAAGGCTCGCCAACTCGATCCATTGTCGATCATTATTGCCGCGGACCACGCCTGGATCCTTTACTACAGCAGACAATACGACCGGGCGCTCGCGCAAGCCCGTGCGGTGCTCAATATGGATCCGCACGCGCCGCACGCTGGATCCGTTTTGATTTATTCGTACATTCAGGAAGGGAAGTTCGCAGAGGCACAGAAATTCGTTGAACAGGGCGGCTTAACTCACCAGGATCCTTGGTTTTGGGTAATGGAGGCGGTCGTGTTCGGCTACTGGGGCCGCGCTGCGGAGGCAGAGGAAGCAATGAGCAGGGCCGAGGGGTATGCGTGGAAACCGGAGCAAAGGATTGAGGCTTTGCTTGGTCCTTATCTGGCGGTAGGTCGAAAAGAGCAAGCGATTGCTCTTCTGCAACAGGCCGTTGCCAGTCATTCGAACGCGGTCACTGTGTTGAAAGTTGATCCGATATACGATCCGGTGCGGAGCGACCCGCGTTTTCGAGACCTGATGCGGCGAGCGGGTTTGGGTGACGGTGACACAGCGGCGAAACGCTAAGTGAGGGAATGACCCGGAGCTTGCTTCGGTTCGGCGCGGGTTGCTAGACCTCAGATAGTGAGGTCGGAGTTGGGTGAAGGCGGCGGCGATGTATTACGGAGATGGAAGTAGGTGAAAAGGGCGAGGTAGGCGAAGAAGGCGCCGACGGAGTCGAGCAGGGAATCCCAGGGGGAGGCGGTGCGGCTGGCGACGAAGGATTGGTGGATTTCATCGAGGCAGGCGTAGCCGGCGGCGATGATGAGGGCGGTTATGCCCCAGGTCCAGTGCCAGCCGATGCGGACGCCGCGCACGGCGCGGAAAAGCAAGACGCTGAAGATGAAATATTCGGTGAAGTGGGCGCACTTGCGAATGATGTGATGGATGTGGACGATCTGGTGATGCGTGAAGTGGGGGAAGAGCCAGCGGAGAAGCGGTTCGATGATGCGGCTGGTGTGGTCGGCGGAGAAGAGGTCGGTGGACATGAAGAAGATCCAGCCAGCCCAGAGTAGTGCGGGCCACCAGGAGCGGAGCCAGCTCGGAATCAAAGATGAGGCGAGCTTCGGTTGGACTTCGGGAAGCGTCGGGGCGGGGCGCGGGTTGCGCCAGGGTTGGTCGGACACTGCGTGGTTGCTCCA
>JAFAZL010000915.1 GCA_019239815.1 Acidobacteriota bacterium | reverse complement strand
CGTCGCGACGCTCTCACCCAGCGCCGTCGCCGCATTAAAAATCCGCGCGCCATCAAGATGGACCTTCAATCCAGCCGCGTGCGCGTGGCTGCAAATATCATCGACCTGCGACGTCGGATAAACTGTCCCGCCCCACATGTTGAACGTGTTCTCCAGACATACGAGAGCAGTTTGCGAGTCGTAATAAATCTTTGGCCGGATCACCGCCTCGATATCCTTCCACGCCGACAGGCCGTCTTCCGCTCGCGCTACTCGCGGCATACAGCCCGCGATCGCCGACATCGACGCCAACTCGTACATGTTGACGTGGCTGCGCTCTTCGCAAATCACCTCATCGCCGTGGTGCGTCCACACTTTGATCGCGATCAGATTCCCCATGCACCCGGTTGGCACAAACAGCGCCGCATCTTTGCCAAAAATCTCCGCGGCGCGCTGCTCCAATCGATTGACGGTTGGATCCTCTCCGTACACATCGTCGCCAACCTCAGCCGCCGCCATCGCCGCGCGCATTTCGGCAGTTGGCCGCGTCACCGTATCGCTGCGTAGATCAACAACACTTTCCGCAACGTTGCTGGTACCCAAAGTCACGAAGTCCTCCCGATTTCTAATAAAGAATTTGTAGGGGCGGGGCTTGCTCCGCCCTCCGATGGTTTCATCCGACACGAATTAACCGCAGGCAAACGAGAACCTCTTACTTCATCAGCTCCACAAAAACCTCATTCGCAACGCTCAGCTTCCTCGGCGCAAGTCGAACGCAACTTCCTTCCCTTTCCACCAGCCCTGCCGACATCAGTCGCTGGAATCGCGGCTCGACGGCAACGCCATACTGCCGCTCGATTTGCGACACATCAATCCCTTCCAGCTTCCGCAAGCCCAAAAACAATTCCTCTTCCAGCGCCGATTCACGAGTTACCGCTTCCAGCTGCTCGACTGGCAATTTCCCAGCGCTGATCGCCGCCACATAAGCCGCCGCATCGTGCGCATTCGCCCACCGCTGCGTCCCCGAAAACGAGTGCGCACCCGCTCCGAAGCCTAAATACGGTTGCCGCCGCCAATATTTCAAGTTGTGCTGCGCTTCGAATCCCGGCCGCGCCCAATTCGAAATCTCATAGTGATGAAATCCCGCGCGCTCCAGAAATTCGCACGCTGTCTCGTAAAACTCGGCCATCTCGTCTTCGCTCGGAACCCGCGCTGCTCCATATCGCGCACCGCCGCGCAAAATCTCCGAACCCAGCCGACTGCCCTCATCCACTTCCAACAAATAAATCGACACATGCTCGGGCTGCAGCACTGCCAATTGCTCCAGCGATTCCTGCCAACTCTCGCGCGTCTGCCCCGGCAATCCCGCAATCAAATCAAAACTAACGTTCGAAATCCCCGACTCGCGCAGCAATGGCACAGCACGAAAAACGTCCGCCCTCCGGTGCATCCGCCCCGCTGCCTTCAATTCCTCATCGCAAAACGATTGCACACCAAAACTAATTCGCCCGATACCAGCCGCTCGCCATGCCGCAGCTTTATCCGCGGTAATCGTTTCCGGATCAGCCTCGAGCGTAACTTCACTCAAATCAGTCGCAAACGTGTCGCGAAGCGCATCGACGAGCCGCCTCAAGTGCGCCGGATCGAGCAGACTCGGCGTCCCGCCACCGATGTAAACGCTATCAACGACCGCGCCCACGAGTGCCTCGGGCAACTCCACGGCTGCGCTCGTATAAAACTCCCGGCGCCGTGCCATCTCCGCGCAAACCGCATCCACATAAGGCGCGAACCGCGCCGCAGACACAACTCCGGTATGGAAGTTGCAATACGTGCACTTCGTCTGACAAAAGGGGACCTGAATGTACAGACCCAGCGAATTCACGCCAAAATCGTAGCACATCAAACCGAGTCGACCGTGTGCTCAGCCCATTCACCCTGATCGCGGCAAATGTAGTCCGGCCCTCAGCCTCCCGCCAGCACCTTCACCCAAACCTTCCGCTCCCGCGGCCCATCAAACTCACACAAGAAAATTCCCTGCCATGTGCCCAACGCCAACTTCCCCTGCTCCACAAAAATCACCTGACTCGTCCCCGTCATCACCGTCTTGGCATGCGAGTCGGTATTCCCCTCCGCATGCCGGTAAGGCCCCTTGTGCGGCACCAGCCGATCGAAAATACCTTCCAGATCCGACGCAACATCCGGATCCGCGTGTTCGTTGATCATGACCCCCGCCGTCGTATGCGGCACAAAGACGTAGCAAACTCCGTCGGTTGCACCCGCCTCCTCAACCGCCTTCTCGACTTGGCGCGTCACATCTACCAACTGCGTTCGCCGCGAAGTGCGAACAC
>JAFAZL010000839.1 GCA_019239815.1 Acidobacteriota bacterium | reverse complement strand
CCCCGCAAGTTGCTCCGGCGTGTACTGCGCATCGTTGATGAAAATGTCCGCGCCCGCCGCCAATTCCCGCAGACTCTTGTCGAGCGCCGGATTTCCCGGCTCATTGTCCGTGGCGTACACCACCGTGCCAGCCGCCGTCTCGATTCGAAATCCCAGACATCCCTGCGGATGATTTAAGGCCCGCACCGAAATCCGATTTTCGCCGATACGAAACGAATCGCCGTCCGCCACTTCCTGAAAGCGCCGCTTCGCATTCATCGCCGACAAATCCACCGGAAAATAAGGCTGAGCCATCTGCGTCTCAAAAACCTGCTTCAAGCTGTCGCGCCCTAGAAACTCCGACCGGAAGCTGTAAAAATGAAATTCGTTTTGTTCGGTATACAGCGGAGTGAAAAACGGAATTCCTTGAATGTGGTCCCAATGATAGTGCGTCACCAAAAAATGGGTCTTATGCGGGCGTTCCGCGTTCTCCTTGCTCCAGCGTGAGCCCAGCATCCGCAAGCCGGTGCCGCAATCCAGAATCAATTGATATCCGTCCGGCGTCGCCAGTTCAACGCATGGCGTATTCCCGCCATAACGCCAGGTTGCCGGATCGACGGTCGCCGTGGATCCGCGCACGCCCCAAAAAGTCAGTTTGGCGACTGGATTCGTCATCTCACCTTGGACGCTTGTTCAGGCCGGCGAACCCCAGCAGACCCGGAGATCGCAGCACGTCCTACACGGACACACGGCGCGCATCTGCTCCGGACTCCCATTGACCTGATAAGCCTCATTCGATGTTGGCAGCCGCCCCAAACAGCGTCAACGGAATCGCAACCCAGAGGTGTCAAGATATCCAACAAGTAAGCAGCCGTTGTTCGCTAAGTGGGCGTACCACGCGTAGAATGCCTGTAGCGGCTATGCACACGCACTCGCACGACCACGCGCACGGCGACCACCAGCACGATTGTCCGCCTGGGACCTCTGCGAAAGCCGCTCCTGTTCACACCCACAGCCATTCGCATCAGGGTCATTCTCATGGGCATCACGGTCACGAGCATCCGACTCTGAGTCCGAGTATTCTCGGCTGGGCCATGGCCGCAACCCTCGGCCTGGTCGTCGCCGAAGTCGTCGGCGGCATCGTCGGCCACTCTGTCGCGCTGCTCAACGACGCTGTCCACAACCTTTCCGACGTCCCCGCGATCGGTCTCTCCTATCTCGCCATGCGCTGGGCGCAACGCCCCGCCGACTCCGAAAAAACGTACGGTTACCATCGCGCCGGCACCCTCGCTGCGTTCACAAACGCCGTCGTGCTCGTCCTGCTTTCTCTTTGGCTGGGTTACGAATCGATCGAGCGTTTCCGCTCTCCGGTCGAAGTCGTCGAAAGCTGGATGATCTGGACTTCTCTCGCCGCGCTCGCCGTTAACGGCGGCATCACGCTCGCTCTGGTCCGCGGCCGCAACGATCTCAACCTTCGCAGCATCCTGATTCATAATTTCGGCGACGCGCTCTCCAACATCGCCATCATCATCGGCGCCATCATCATCGGCGCAACCGGCATCCGCTGGATCGACCCTCTTCTCGGTCTCGCCATCGGCCTGCTCGTCCTCTGGTCCAGCATCGGCATCCTGCGCGAGTCCGCTCACGTTTTGCTCGAAGGGCGTCCCCTCGATTGCAGCGTGGAAGACGTCGCCCGCGCCATCCTCACGATCGACGGCGTCTTCGAAGTTCACGACGTCCACATCTGGTCCCTCGGCGACGGCCACAACGCCCTCAGCCTCCACGCCCGCATCCCCGACATGCACATGGACGAATGCGAACGTATCCTCACCGCTATCCAGGCCAAAGCCGCAAAAGACTTCAACATCGGCCACGCCACCATTCAGCTCGAACGCGCCGGACTCCCGGCCACATCTGGCTACGTAATGCCCGCCCCCGCCAAGTAACTCTCAGTCACCGTCGCCAAGCTAGAAAATCCTTGTCGTCCTATCCGTCCGCTAGCAAACCGTTGTCATCCTGAGCTGTCCGAAGGACGGCGAAGGATCTCAGCCGTTACCCTACTCAAAGGCCTAGCCCAACCACCCCAAGCCCTCTGCTTAGTTTCCAATGCCAAAAAAAAGGCGCCGAACCGAAGTCCGGCGCCTAATAAAATCGCCACTTCCTTAGTTCATTCCCTCTTTACTTCGCTTCTCTCTTACGCCCCCGCGCGAAAATTCAGTCCCTGCGACTCGTTAAACTTCGTCGTCGCATTCACGTCAAGCGAATCCGCCGCAACGCTCTTGCGCTGCCCTTCGGGCGTCACATAGCGCAGCGTCCCGTTCTCCCATGTATACGCCACCGCAAACACCATCGATCCGTCCCGCATCACAAAAACATACGAAGCCGGATCAGCCGCGGGCTCCGGCGCTGGTGGCGGCGGAGGCACAGCCTGCTGTCGCGCGACTGACTGCTGGCCCGCCCGATACGCTTGAGCCTGTGCAGCCTGAAACTCCGCGTCGAGATCGCCTTGATCCTCGGTCGCCTGTGCTTCCTCGACGGCCTGCGGATTCTCCACCACGATCTCAGGTGACGTAATCAGATACCCGCCAAATCCGAACGGCACCGTCTGCCGAAATCCAAATCCTCGCCCGTTCTGCCCGCGCTTCGGCCCGACCGCCGCTAGATGCGGATAGTCGAACCCCAGTCCCGGCACATCATTCGAAACAAAGTTGGAATTTCCAAATCGCGGGTTCAGCGTAACAATGCGATTCGGAGAAGAAGTGCGAACGTGCCCACCGGGAACCATATGCGTCGCCACAGCCACGTGGTTCACTGGATGCGCCCCAACGGGAGCGCTCACACGCGCCGCAGCCACCGGCGCTGAAACCGCGCCCGCATGAACCGCCACGCCTCCGCCCGATCCACCAGCCCGCTGCGCAAATACCGCCAAAGGCAGCCCCAAAACCGCAACCGCGACTAGCCCAATTCGTCGCATAGCAGCACCATGCCTTTTATCGAGCCTTCAAATAGAAGGATGCGCCCTTGCCCATATTGGTTTCAAGAACCAATCCTCGGCAGTACGGATGGTACTTTGGCGCGAATACAATGCAGTTCGAACGCTGGAGCATTATCCGTGTTCGAGCTAACCCGCGCATTTTGTGTGCTTCCCCTCCCCCAGCTCCAGCAATCTTCGACACCAACGTCAGAAATTTGAAACGCGATGAAATTCTGCTTCGTCTTCCTGCGTAGTCGATATGTAGGAGCGCCATATATGTCCTCGCCCGTGCAGCAAGACTGGAAAAAGGGCAGCGCCGAACTCTTAGTCCTCTCCTTACTCGAGGATCAGCCCCGCCACGGCTATGACATCGCTCGTCTCATCGACCTTCGTTCCGGCGGCTCCATCCGCTTCCACGTTGCCTCGCTCTATCCGCTGCTCTATCGCCTCGAAAAACGCGACTGGATACAAGGTCGCTGGCTCGAAAAAGCGAATCAACGTCGCCGACGCTACTACTCATTGACCGCAAAAGGAACCGTCGCCTTAGCCGAAAAACGTCGCCAATGGCAGGAATTCTCGGGCGCTATCGTCCGCATCACAGGAGTGGAACATGCTTGACTGGAAATCCGAAATCCAAAAACGACTTCGCGGCTTGCGCATAAAGCCGGAACGCGAAGCAGAAATACTCGACGAACTATCGCTTCACCTGCAGGACCGCTACGATGACCTTCGCGCCTCGGGACTCTCGCACGAAGACGCCCGCCGCGATGTGATCGCCGAGCTCGATTCCACCGATCTCACCTCCGAGCTTCAATTCACCCAACAAACTCCTCTCGAATCGGTGCCGGAAGGCGCTCCTCGCACTGGCGCCGTCTTCACCGATTTTTTTCTCGACCTCCGCTATGCCGCTCGCACGTTGCGAAAGTCTCCAGGCTTCACCGCCGTCGCGATCCTCACTCTCGCTCTCGGCATCGGTGCAAACGCCGCGGTCTTCACCGTCATCAACTCCCTCATCCTGAATCCTCTGCCCGTCGATCACATCTCCACCTTGGTAGCGATAAACACAACGCAAAAAGCAAAGGTCACTCAGCTGGGCGACCTCCAGCTCCTTTCATACCCAAACTTTCTTGATCTCCGCGATCGTGCGAAATCCTTCACCAGCTTTGCCGCTCACTCCAACCCCACCTCCGTCACCATGATCGACAAAGATCAGCCCCGCCGCGTTCAGATGGAGCTCGTCACCTCCAACTATTTCGAAACCCTCGGCCTGCATCCGTCGCAAGGACGCTTCTTCCTTCCAGACGAAGACACCAAACCTGGCGCAGCGACCGTCGTTGTTCTCGGCTATTCCGCTTGGCAGAACCGCTTCGGCGCCCGCCCCAACATCGTTGGTGAGACCATTAAACTCAACAACATTCCTTTCACGATCATCGGCGTCGGGCCCAAGGAATTCAAAGGCTTGTACGCAGTCTTCGGTCCTGATCTATGGATTCCCACCTCGATGGCCAGAGAATTCCTTCCCACTCAGCAGCAGAATGCCCTGACCGATCGCTCCATCCCACTCGTCACAGGAATCGGCCGCCTCCCCCAAGCCGACGCCTTCACGCAAACGCAAGCCGAGATGAAAATTAGCTCCGCTGCTTTAGACAACGAATATCCCGACACCAATCTCAATCAATCGCTCGTCGTCAGGCATCTGTCCGAGGCTGCCTATGGTCCTGAAGGCCGTGGACTTATGCTCGGCGGAATGCTGCTCGCTGCCATCGTCGCCATCGTTCTTCTCATCGCCTGTTCAAACGTAGCCAACTTGCTTCTCGCCCGAGCCGCCGCTCGTCGCCAGGAAATCGCCGTGCGCATCGCTCTCGGTGCCGGCCGCTCGCGTCTGATTCGCCAGCTGCTCACCGAAAGCGTTTTGCTCGGTCTCTTCAGCGGCATCCTGGGATTCGGCTTCGGTTACGCCGGCTGCCAGGCTCTTTCCGCTATGCGCCCCGCGGAATACGCAGCAAATCTTGCCGAGCTTCGCATCGACCCCGCGGTCTTCGCCTTCACCTTTGTCGTCGCGATCCTCACCGGATTGATCTTCGGCATCGTTCCCGCGCTTCGCACCTCTCGCACATCCGTTTCCGAAGTCATAAAAGAAGAAACGCGCACCGCCGCTCGCCGTCCCGGCCGTTTCAGTTTCGCGAACGTTCTCCTTGGCGCTCAGGTCGCTGGCTCCCTCGTTCTCCTCGTCATCGCCGCAATCTTTCTGCACAGCATCGAACAGCAATACACGATCGATCCCGGCTACCAGACCAGTCACTTGAGCATCTTCATGCTCTACCCAGGCCAAGCCGGATACGATCAGCCTCGTACGGAGCAGTTTTACAAACAGGTTCGCGAGCGCGTTTCCAATCTCCCCGGAATCTCCTCTCTTTCCTGGGCTTCGAACATGCCGCTCTGGGGACGCAAGGAAACCAACATCGTTATTGAGGGCCAGGAGCAGCGCAAAAAATCTGACGCCATCTCCTCTGTGGTCAACACAATCGACGTCGATTATTTCTCCGTTCTCGGCGTGAACTTCGTTTCCGGCCGCGACTTCACTCAGGACGATCGCGACATCTCGACTCCCGTCGCCATCATCAATGAAACGATGGCCGCGCAGTATTGGCCAAATCAGAACGCGCTCGGCAAGCGTCTCAAGTTGCCCCAGGGCAAAGACTTTCTCCAAATCGTCGGCGTCGTAAAGACCACGAACTACGGAACTCTCGGCGAGCCGCCTCAGCCCTGTATCTTCATTCCGCTCCGGCAGAATTTTTCCGACGCGATGGTTCTCTACGTCAAATCCCAGCAAGATCCCACTACAATTCTTTCCGCCGTCACCGACCAGATTCATCTCATCGATCCGGGGCTCGCCGTCGAAGACATCCGCACCGGATCGAAGATCATCGAGCAAGCTCTCTGGTGGGGCAAAATCGCCGTGAATCTTCTCGCTGTCTTCGGATTTCTCGCGCTGGGTCTCGCTTCGGTCGGTCTCTACGGAATCATGGCGTACTCCGTGAACCAGCGCCGCCGAGAAATCGGAGTCCGCATGGCCCTGGGAGCAAGTCAAAGTTCGGTTTCGCTCCTGATTCTCCGCCAGGGATTGACCGTGGTTCTCGGCGGCTTGACCTGTGGCGTTGCCATCGCCTTGCTCCTTGGGCGTGGTCTCTCCGGCTTTCTCTATGGAGTAAAAGGCACAGACTACCTCAGCCTCGGCGGCGCCTCTCTAGTGCTGCTGATTGTCGCCTTCGTCGCCTGCTACCTCCCGGCTCGCAGCGCCAGCGGCGTCGACCCGCTCACTTCACTCCGCGATATGTAGGGGAGGCGAATTTCTTGTACAGGTAGGCAAGGCTCGACTCCGAATCCGTCCTGCGCAACCAACTTTGCCCCAGCGATGTTTCAAATTAGAATCTCGGCCAAGTAGGCTGGCCGCCTGCCAACTTGAACATCGCAGTTGAAGTTCACAGACACTACGGAGCGATTCGATGACTCAGCATCGCCTTGCCTTGCGCACACTGCTGCTCTTCATTCTTGCCATTGCATCGCTTTCGCGCCCCGGTTTCGCGCGCGGTGACGACGACCAAAAACCAAAGGACAAGCCCGAAGAAAAATGGGACACCACTCTCGCCCGCGGAACGACCCGCGAGATTGCCTTCGACACTTCCGAAGGCACCTGGATGTCGGTGGATATTTCTCCGGACGGCAAATGGATCGTCTTCGATCTTCTCGCCCACATTTATCGCCTGCCGGTAACCGGGGGCAACGCCGAATGCCTCACGCAAAAAAGCGGCGTCGCCCTCAACGCCCACCCGCGTTTTTCGCCGGATGGAAAATACATCGCATTCATCACCGATCGCGGCGGCCAGGACAACCTTTGGGTCATGAACGCCGACGGTTCGAATCCCCACGCCGTTGTCGAAGATAAAGATCTCCGCATGTACGAACCGGCATGGACTCCCGACAGCCAAAACATCCTTGTCTCTCGCCATTCCGTATCGACGGGATTGGAAACTCCTCCGCCGGCCGGAATCTGGCTGTACAACCGCGAAGGCGGAAAGGGACTGGAAATCGTCAGCGGCAAAGACGAGAAAGGCGCTAGCTGGCCGGCGGTTTCTTCCGATGGCCGCTATGTTTATTTTGAGTACGCCGCGGGCGAGCCTTCTTCTTATGCAGGTCACAACGATCCGTCACAAGGCTTTTTCCAAATCAAACGAATCGAGCTCCGCACGGGGGACAAGGAAGACGTCACTGCCGGCCAGGGAGCACAGCAATACCGCCTTTCCAACGGCGGCGCCTTCGCACCCGAAATCTCTCCCGATGGTCGCTGGCTCACCTTCGCGCGTCGCATTCCAAACGGCACGATCTCTTACAAAGGCCACAAATATGGTCCGCGCACTGCACTCTGGCTCCGCGATCTGCAATCCGGCTCCGAGCGTGTCTTGATGGATCCAATTGAAAGTGACGTCGATTCTTGGAGCGCCTGGCGCATCCTCCCGGGCTACGCGTGGGCGCGCGACGGAAAATCCATCGTGATTTCGCAAGGCGGAAAAATTCATCGCGTCTCGGTCGCGGACGGAAAGGTGGAAACGATTCCTTTCACCGTCCACGTCCAGCGCACGATTTCCCAGATGGCCAAGACCGAGCGTCGCATCACGGATGACGCTTTCCCTATGCGTTTCGCGCGCTGGCACACGGCTTCTCCCGACCGCAAGACGCTCGCCTTCCAGGCCGTCGGTCACATCTGGCTGATGGACATGCCCAGCGGGCAGCCGCGCCGCCTGACCGCTTCATCATTCACCGCCACCGAATACTCCCCCGCGTGGTCGCCCGATGGGAAGTCCATCGTGTTCACCTCCTGGGACGAGAAGCTCGGCGGCGCACTCTGGAAGATCTCGACAGACGGCGGCTCGCCTCAGCAACTCACCACCGAACCCGGCGAATACATTCATCCTGCATGGAGTCCCGATGGCAGAACCATCGTCGTCGCGCGCGGCTCCGGCTCGTTCTTCCGTGGACAACCCTGGATCACAAATACCTGGTACGACCTCGTCTCCCTGCCGGCTTCCGGTGGTGAAACCAAGTTGATCGTCCGGACCCCGCGTTACTCCGAATACCTCGAACGCAATCAGATCGTTGCTCCAACGTTCGGTGCCGACGGCCGCATCTACTATCCCGAATTCGCGAAGAGCAAAGACCCCGAATCGCGCCGTCCCCTCGCCATCAATTTCGTCTCCGTCAAGCTTGACGGCACCGACCGCCGCGTTCACGTGGTTTTTCCCTTCGCCGATGAGGTGACCGTCTCTCCTGACTTGAACACCGTTGCGTTTCAAGAGGGCGACAACGTCTACACGCTTGCATTTCCGTCAGCCGGCACCGCGGGGAAACCGCCACTCATCGACAAAACCGGCGCCGTCCTCCCTCTCAATCCAGTCAGCAAAGAAGGCGGAAATTTCCCGCACTTCCGCGACGCGCAGACTCTCGAATTCGGCAGCGCCAACCGCTACTTCGTCTACCATCTCGACTCCAAAAAAACCGACACGACCGAAATCAAGTTCAGCGTACCCCGCGAAATTCCGGGTGGCTCGCTCGCACTGGTCGGCGCCAAGATCCTGACCTTCGACCATCGCAAAGTGATCGAACGCGGCACCATCGTTATCAAGGGCTCTCGCATTTCATGCGTCGGAGAATGCTCAACGGCTGGCGTCGATCGCGTCATCAACGTAAAAGGCAAGACCATCATTCCCGGCCTCATCGACATGCATGCTCATCACTACAGCATGTACACCGGCATCACTCCTCCTCACGATTACGAGATCGCCGGCAACTTGGCATACGGAATTACCACCACGCTCGACCCCGCCGCATGGTCGCAGAACGTCTTCCCGCCTGCCGAAATGGTGGATGCCGGCCTCATGATCGGTCCGCGCACGTTTTCGTGCGGCGATCCTCTTTACGCCGGCAATGGTTTCCGCAACAACGATCTCACCAGCCTTGAAGTCACCGAGGAAAACATCAAGCGCCTCTCGAGCTATGGAGTTTTCACGCTGAAACAATATCTCCAGCCGAAGCGCGAACAGCATCAATGGGTCGCCGAAATCGCACGTAAATACGGACTGAACATCACCGCCGAAGGTGGTGGTCTCGAATACGATCTCGGTATGGCCATGGACGGCCAGACCGGTTCCGAGCATCCTCTCGGCTACGCTCCACTCTACAGCGACGCCACGAAATTTTTCGGCATGGCCCACTTCACGTATTCACCGACGGCAATTGTCGGCGGCCCAGGCGTGTGGAACGAAGAATACTTCTTCCAGACTTTCGACTACTACAAAGATCCGAAGCTTTTGCGCTGGACTCCCTGGCGCGAAATTCTTCCCCACGCCAGAACGCGAATGATGCGCCCCGAAACCGACTATAGTTTTCCGCTCATCGCTCAAGCCGTCGCCGACATTCGCGAAGCCGGCGGTTTCGGCGCCCTTGGCGGACACGGCCAGCAACAAGGCGTCGATTCGCATTGGGAGCTTTGGATGTACTCATCCGCGCTGGGGCCAATGGGCGCACTCGAAATGGCCACGAATGACGGCGCTCACTACCTCGGAATGGACCAAGACCTCGGTTCTATCACCGTAGGCAAGCTAGCTGACCTCGACATTCTCAACAAGAACCCGCTCGACGACATCCACAACAGTGCCGACATCGCGTTTGTGATGAAAGGTGGCGTTCTCTACGACGGCGTCAGTCTCGACCAGGTCTGGCCAAAGAACATTCCTTTCGGCGACGACTACTGGATCTTCCCTCCAGCCCTCTTGAACGACGACCGTCCCACGAACTATTGGGACCGTCACTAAAAATCCATTCAGGGACAATTCACTGTTGTAAGTCCAAGACTCCACAGAATTGCTCTTGGATAAACGCCGCCTATTGTCGGCCTGCCCTTCCGACTATCCTCAATGCGCATTCGGGCACCGCGCCGGCAAAGCGCTCAGCGCTAAAGGTGGATCTCCCGCCATCGTCACCAGCGCATCTTTGGTAGTCGCTTGCGCAAATTCCAGCCGTTCCACCATCGCCGCCGACTGCTTCGCATTGAATCCCAGAGCTCCACGTTTCAAGTCTTCCATCGACCGCGAACTCCAACT
The DNA here is from genome assembly GCA_019239815.1 of Acidobacteriota bacterium. The sequence continues at coordinate 1,321 of JAFAZL010000839.1, read as the reverse complement.
CGCCCGCATCAATCCACCCACGGAGTGCGAATGCATTCCCAGCAACAAGTGCGCGATCTCGTGCGCCGCGACGTGCCCCAGCACTGCGTCTAGACTTACGGCGTCCATCCGCTGTAGCTCCTCCATCGGCTCAATGAAAACGTCGCAGTACGCCCCCTCGCCATTCTCCGATAGATAGGCCACGCCAAGTGGCTCGGTGATCAGCCCACGCGGCCGCCTCTCGATCCGCAGTACAAGTCTCGTCGGATAGGCCGCCTCGCCGCATGGCTTCCCCGATGAAGTCGCCAGTTCCCCGCCGCCGCAGTTCTTCCACTCCGTCTCAATTCCTGCCTGACGAAAGATCTCCACCGCACTCTCCTCGGCATGCAGCAATGTCGCGCGCTTCAATCCGACATCGTTGTAGACCGAAATCCGCACCGTCGGCCTGCGTTGGCTGCCGCTTTCCGCCTGCGCCCTCGAAACTCCGATCGATGCCATCCACAGCGATAACAGACCTAACGCCAACCCTCTCTGAACCGTCTGAATCTTCATAGCCCTTGCCTCCACGTGGGCTGAAGTTCAGCGATTGCGTTTGGTACCTCAATGCCGTGCGGGTAATGCGTGGGCCATCCCGAGGTAACCGGCTAAGGCACGCAGCATCAGAGAGATAGAGCAGAGGGTAACCCGGCGGGTCGGAAACAAATCAAATCGTTTGGGCGTTCTTACAGATAGGCTAAGGAATCCGGTTTTGAGAGGTCGCAGTGCCCCAGGCACAAAATCACAGCACCATACGCTTCGGCGTTTTTGAGGCCAATCTTGCCTCCGCCGAACTGCGCAAAAATGGCCAGAAGATCAAGCTCCAGGAACAACCCTTCCAGGTCCTAACGATCCTGCTCGAGAATCCGGGGGAACTCGTCACCCGCGAGCAGTTTCGCGCCACCCTTTGGCCTGCCGACACCTTTGTCGACTTCGACCATGGCCTCAACGCCGCCATCAAGCGGCTTCGCGACGCCTTGGGCGACTCCGCCGATAGTCCACGCTTCGTCGAAACCTTGGCGCGTCGTGGTTATCGTTTCATCGCTCCCGTAACCGTCCCGAGCAACGGTAACGGCTCAAACGGTTCGCATGCAGCGAATGCGGCCGCCCCGCTAGTCGCCCAGCCTGTTTTGCTCGCATCCCCCGCTGCCGTCATTCCTGAGACGAACACGGATTCCGTTCCGCCGGCTCGCTCCAATATTTTGGTCCGTCATTGGATCCTTGCTCTCAGCGCCCTCGCGCTCCTTATCTCCGGCACCGTCGCCGGCTGGATCGCCGCCCATCGCCTCACGCAGAAACCTCAGTC
>JAFAZL010000838.1 GCA_019239815.1 Acidobacteriota bacterium | reverse complement strand
AACACCCGCCGGCACCTACAAGCTGACGATCACCGGCACTTCCGGAACATTGACGCACTCTACGATGGTTTCGCTGACCGTAACCTGATTCGCGACCGCAAAGTTCAGAACAAGCTCATACAAGAACTGAAATCAACAACGTTACGCCGGCACCGCTCCGGTCGCCGTCGGCGAGAGCGGCGTCATCGCCGGCGCCAGGCCCGTCGCCATCGGCGGCTGGAAGCGCCGATAAAGTGCGAGTGAAATCGCTCCTGTGCCCCACAAAATCACCCCCAGCTTGATCCAGCCTCCTACGTGCGGAATCATCGTCGCCAGCCGCACAACCACGATGCCAACGCACATGCGCCCAATCAGCGGCCAAGTCTCTCGAGTGCGGCCCAGCAGCCATTGCCCGACCAGCGCACCGACAATCGTCTGCGCGTAATATAAACCGCCATACCACGCGAACAACGTCGCAAGCCCAACAAACAACCCAACGACCGTCACGCAAGCGATCAGCGCTGCAATTGGCACGCCGAAAAATACCAGCACGCCCAAGCCAAACGACGCGCCGTACTGCCCCACGCTGCCCACCGCCTCTTTCGAAAACGAAGGCATGAGCTGAAACAAAACCAATCCAAACAAGACGTACGCCGCCAGCCAGATCACCTGCCAAACGAAATAGCTGCCCTCGGAATACTCCGGCTTGTGTTCAAGCTTCTTGAAAACGGGAGGAGAAGCAAGCTTCGCGTCGCTCGCGACATCGGGAGGATTCTTTCCTTCAAACCTGACCGGCCCACTGACCTTCGCGGAGCCGTTGATCCGCAGATTATCGCCTTTCGCGCTGATCTCACCGTCGATCGTTCCGGCCACCGTTGCGTCTTGCGCAAAGACCAGCACGTTGCGTCCAATCCCGCCGTCCAAATAAAGATTATGCGCGAACGCCGTGAGGCTGCCGCCGATCTTGCTCGAAGAATCGAGATTCACGATTTCGTCGAACGTGAGCACGTTACGCGTAACATTGCCGCTCAGCGAAATCGTATTCGCGAACGCACGAATATTCCCATCGACAGTCCCGCCGACGCGCAAAATCTGAGAGAACGCGATGATATCGCCGGTAACGTGCCCACCGACGTTGGCGTCCTGCGAGAAGAGATAAACATCGCCTTCCACTTTGCCGTCGATGCGCGCGCGGTGAGCGAAAACAAACAGATCGCCTTTCACTGTCTCGTCACTGCGAATCTCGACGCTGTCCCCCTTACGCATGTCCTGAGCCGACGCCGTCGCCGGCATCAGCAGCGCGCCGACCGCGCAAAACCCGGTGAGCACCAGAGCCAGTGCAGTGGATCCGCGACGTAAGCGTTTACGGAAGAACGCCAAAGCAAAGCCGCCTACGGTAAGCATCGCCACCACCTCGACTAAAGTGATCACGGATTGCCATCCTTTCCAGAACACACCTTGAAAAATCAACAGATTCAAAAGGCTCGTGCTACCGAACCCCGCTTGCTGTAACTGTGCTTCCCAAGGCTCGACATAGCCGGTATACAGTGCGTATACGCCCGTCGCCGCCAGCCCAAACAAAACGCCCCAAATCCACTGCAACGAACGCCGCGCGCGCTGCTGGAACTGCATCAGCCGCGCCGGCAAAACCTCGTCTTCTTCCAGCATCGCTCGCGTCAATAATCGCGACTCGCGCTCCATCGCGCGGAGCAGCGTGCGGCAGGCGTTGCATTCCTGTGTGTGCGCCGAAACTTCCGCCGCCTTTGTTCGATCCAGTTGCCGCTCGATGTAGAGCAGCAGGATCATCTCGTCAACATGTTGCACATCGCGTACGTCGCGCGGATCGTTTGCCATGTCGCTCACAAAGCCCCTCCTGCGGCCATTGCGCCCGGCGCCCCCAGCGCCTGCCGCAGTTCATGCCGCGCGCGCAGCAGCACAACGCCCACAAAGGCGCGGCGCACTCCTAGCGCATCGGCAATCTCGTCGTAACTCATATCGGAGTAATACCTCATAACCAGCGCCATGCGCGCTCGCGGGCCCAGTTTTGCCAACGCGTGCCGCACCTGGTCGCTCGTGCTCTGCTCGATCATTCGATCCAGTTGGTTGGGGTCCGGATGCTCGAGCGGCACGGTCTCCACGTCTTCGGTCTCTTTGTCTTGTCGAATCTTGCGTCGCCTCAGTAAGTCCCAGCAGTGATTCGCCGCTACTTTATACAACCACGCGCTAAAAGAACGCGTTTCGTCGTACTGCACCAGCTTGTCTCGCAACTTCATAAAAATTTCCATCGTCGCGTCTTCGGCGTCTTCCCGCGTCGGCAACGCTCTTCGGCAAAAACGGAACATCGCGGGAGCATACTCCCGATAAAGCTCGCCCCAGGCGTCGGCGTCACCGGCCCTCGCCCGCGCGATCGCTTCCGTGGGTTCCGTCTTCCCCGGCGCGCTCATCCGATCTGGTCTCGGCGCATCCATAGACTAGTACGCAGCGGAGCTGGAAAAACTTACACAAACCATATCTGACCCGTATTCAATAACCAGGATAGGTCTACGGGGTTCAAACGGCTTGCGTATGCCGGTCCGAGCTCACTGCTACTCTCAAGACGCTCGATTGAGCCCCAGAACGACCCCTCGTGCCGCAAACTCTACCAGAATTGACCATGCCGACGAGGCCTTTGTGGAGTGCGTGCTACGGCGCCGTTTGTGCGGTTCGATTCCGTTTTACCGGTCATGCGTCAGCTACCGCCGTTGCACGTAACACGACTTTCGTGTACACTGCTCTCGTGAAAAATGTCACTCTTAGCGCTGACGAGCACCTTATTGAGCAAGCACGTTCGCTCGCCCAATCTCAGCACAAAACCCTGAATACCCTCTTTCGCGAGTGGCTTCTTCAGCTCACCACCCAGCATGGCGAATCGCAGTCCTACGAATCACTGATGCAGCGCCTCGGGCATATCCGCGCCGGTCGCCGTTTCACCCGGGATGAAATGAATGAGCGGTAGATTTTTTCTCGACACAAATATTTTCGTCTATACGTTTGACTCGACCGCGCCAGTAAAAGCTGCCACTGCGATCGAACTCGTCAAGCGCGCTATCAAAACGAAAATCGGAATCGTCAGCTATCAAGTCGTCCAGGAATTCTTCAACGTCGCTTTGCGCCGCTTCGAGACTCCCATGACTGGCGCCGAAGCCGATCAGTATCTCGCAGCTACGTTTCGTCCGCTCCTCGCCGTCCACTCCTCGCCCGCGCTTTTCAGCGAAGCGC
>JAFAZL010000783.1 GCA_019239815.1 Acidobacteriota bacterium | reverse complement strand
CTCGTAGACGAGTTCTCCCGCTTGTCCAGGTTCCCCGCCGCGCAGCCCGCCCCCGCTGATCTCAACGAGATTGTCGAAAGCGCCATGGCGGTGTTTGCCGGCAGACTGCAAGGCATAAGCGTGAAGGTCGAGCTCGAGCGCAATCTGCCTCTCGTCCTTGCCGATAAAGAACAGATGAAACGAGTGATCGTAAACCTGGTCGACAATGCCGCCGAAGCGATGCACGATCAGCCGTTCCGGATGCTGCTCGTGTCCACCAGGCAAGCTTCGTCCGACATCGTCGAACTGTCGGTTATAGATACCGGCCCCGGCGTATCCCCGAGCGATAAGGAAAAGCTCTTTCTACCCTACTTTTCGACTAAGGCGCGCGGCACCGGGCTCGGCCTCGCCATTGTGAGCCGCATCGTGAGTGAGCACCACGGCAGAGTAAGAGTGGAAGATAACCAACCAACTGGAACCAGGTTTATTGTCGAGCTGAATGTGGCGTCACCGGCAGATGTGCCCGCATTCACCGAGCCGGAGCCAACTGTCGCTACTCTGAAGGCTTAACAAGCCATGCCGGTCCGCGGTCCCAAGATTCTCATCGTCGACGATGAAGCGAGCATCCGGCAATCGTTGCGCGGCGTCCTGAGTGACGAAAACTACCAGTGCACCGCCGTCGATAGCGGAGAAGCATGCCTGGCTGAACTGGCGCGCGAATCGTACGAAGCTGTCCTGCTCGATATCTGGATGCCCGGCATGGATGGTCTCGCGACGCTGTCGAATATCCAGGAGCTTCCAGCAGGGTCGCGCCCGGCCGTCGTCATCATCTCGGGTCACGGCAATATCGAGACCGCAGTGAAGGCCACAAAGCTCGGCGCATTCGATTTCATCGAAAAGCCTCTCTCGCTCGAAAAAATCGTCGTGCTCGTCCGCAACGCCGTCCAGCAGCGCCGCTTGCAGGAAGAAAACCAGCTCCTCCGCAGCGAGCTCGGTCACCGCTATCAAGTCATCGGTGAAAGCGTCCCGATGAAAGCGCTCCGCCAGCAGATTGCCGTCACCGCGCCCAGCAACGGCCGCGTACTGATCTACGGCGAAAGCGGCACCGGTAAAGAGTTGGTCGCCCGCGCACTCCATGCCGCCAGCCTGCGCAACAAAGGTCCCTTCGTCGAAGTGAATTGCGCCGCGATTCCCGAAGACCTCATCGAATCCGAACTCTTCGGACACGTAAAGGGAAGCTTCCCCGGCGCCGCCGAGGACAAGGTCGGCAAGTTCAAAAAGGCCGACGGCGGCACGCTCTTCCTCGATGAAATCGGCGACATGAGCCTGCGCACGCAATCGAAAGTGCTGCGCACGCTCGAAGAGGGCCGCATCGAGCCGGTCGGCTCGAGCCAAAATGTGAGCGTAGATGTCCGCGTGCTCGCCGCCACAAACAAAAATCTCGAACAGGAAATCGCCCGCGGCGCCTTCCGCCAGGACCTTTTCTATCGGCTAAACGTAATTCCCTTTTTCGTCCCGCCGCTCCGCGATCGCAAAGAAGACATTCCGATTCTGGCGCGCTATTTCTTGAATGAATTCAGCTCCGCCTACGGCAAGCGCACGCGCGAACTCAGCGACACCGCGATGGAAATCCTCATGCGCTATCCGTTCCCAGGCAACGTCCGCGAACTGCGCAACCTCGTCGAGCGCCTCGTCATCGTGTGCCCGCAGGCGCGCATCGAGCCGCACCACCTGCCACCCGAACTTTTCCGCGGCGTCGCCGAAAGCCCGCAGCATCCCTACAACACTCTGCACGAAGCCCGCAGCGCCTATGAACGCGAATTCATCCTGCGCAAGCTCCAAGAAAACCGCTGGAACATGACCCAAACCGCCGGCGCCCTGGGCCTCGAACGCAGCCACCTCTACCGCAAAATGAAAAGCCTCGGCATCGCCGCACCAGATTAACGCCAAGCTTGCTGCGCAGATTTTTTCGAGAGGAGAAAGAGAGGAAAACTAAACGTCGTCTTTGTTGACCGGACCGTCGTCAACGTCGTCTTCATCGACCGGCCCGTCTTCGAGACCTTCGTACGGATCTTCTTTCGCATCAGCAGGTGGACGATCCAACTCTTCCTCGGCGTCGTCAGTCAACTCTGACTCATCGGCAGCCGAAGAATCGCTCGCACCCGCGCCGGCTGCGGCCGCTAGATGCGCAGCGTTCGCTTGCGCTTTGCCGATGCCTTCAAGTTGAAAATGCCAATCGAGTTCGCGGACGCGCTGCGGATTCTCGCGCCAGTTCGGT
>JAFAZL010000756.1 GCA_019239815.1 Acidobacteriota bacterium | reverse complement strand
TAGTACTACGTGGGCCGTGAACCTCGGCCCCAGCCCTTTTGATACCCCTGTACCAATGACCAGGCCGAAGACGTCCCCTAAGCTCGTTATTGCGGCGAACTCACGGCGTGGGTTCCAGATTGGGGGACTGAAAGCGGCCCGATCTACGTGACCAAAACCACTTGATGGAGCCGCAAGAGCCTTAAATGCTGAATCGTCCTCGACTTTCGATCTTCGCTCTGTGCCTCGCTGTCGCGTTGGCCGCAGGATGCGGCGGAGGCACCTTCAGCACCACCAGCACGCCAACCGGCTCGAACACCCCGCCCGCCACGACGCCGCCGACACCAACGCCGCCACCAACCACCCCGCCGACACCTCCGCCCACTCCGCCGACACCGCCCACGCCACATTTGGACCATATCGCCATTGCGCCAGCTTCGGTGACGGTGGCCCCCGGTGCGTCCTTCTCCTTCACTGCAACCGCTTTCGACCAATTCAATAATCCCTTCACCGCGCCGATCACCTGGACTTCCGACGGCAATCCGGTAACGAACGGCTCGGGCACCGCACTGAACAATAGCCAAACGCCAACAACGACTCACATATGCGCGGTCTCGGGAAGCGTCACCAGCACCGCCGCAATCCTCACGGTATCTGGCGCCCCATCCGTTTTGACTTCGGCGACGCTTACACCATTGAACCCGACCGCGATTCTCACCGGCCAGACACAGCAATTTTCTGCAGTCGGTTTCGATCAATTCGGCTACATCATGCAAGGACTGAACGTAGCCTACTCGTCGAGCGATTCGACCGTAGCGACAATCGACGGAACCGGCAAAGCGACCGCTTCGTTCACACATTCCGGCACGACTGTGATTTCGGCGACCGTCGGTGGCATCGCGACGAAGACGAGCACGCTTGTCGTGAACCCAGCGCCATCGGTCCTCTATTCCGTCGTCATCACACCGAATCCCTCCACAAATCCGGCGATTCCCACAATTCCGGCGCTCACGTCGTTTAAATTCACAGCGAACGAATACGATCAGTTCGGCCAGCCCCTTTCGATTCCTCTTGCTTGGTCGACGAACAACGGCAACGCAACGGTGAATGGCAGCAACTCTGAAGGCGTGTTGTCAGGGACAGTCACCGGCGTTACACCCGGCGTCGTGACGATCTCGGTGACGGTACCAACCGTTCCGTCGTTCTCGATTCCATCTTTCCAGGTGACCATCGGCAATCCGCCGCCTCCAGTGTTGACGACGTTGAGCATCACGCCGGCGCAGGCGACGTTCAACACCGGCGCGACGCAGCAGTTCTCCGTGACGGGCCAAGATCAGTACGGCAACGCCTTCACCATTTCGAGCCCGATTACCTGGACGTCGGCATCCGACGCATCATCGACGATCTCCTCGAGCGGCCTTGTCACCGGCATCATCGCGGGACCCTCGTATGCGACGGCAACCGTCGGCAACGTCACCGGCACCGTATTCTTCACGCTGACCACGCCGCCACCGCCGCCGCCGGTCTATCCCGCGATCTCCACGTTGTCGCCGCCGATCGCGCTGAGCGGCAGTGCTGATCTGCAATATCTAACGATCACCGGCACAAACTTCGCCGCCAACACGATCGTCAATTTTGGATCAGACGTTCTTACACCGGCCACCGTCACTGCGAATACGATCACCGTGCAGGTGCCTGCAGCGGACTTGGCTTCGGCAGCGACCTTGACGATCACGGTCACAAACCCAGGTGTGATTCCAGCATCGTCGAATCCGCTGAACTTTGTTGTGAGTGCTTACGGCTTCGTTTCGATCGACTTCGACGATTCGTATCAGTCGACGTATGAGAACGGACTGCCGATTTTCGACGCCGCTGGAATTCGCACCACGCAATACATCATCACCGGCAGCCCGAACAACGCCATCGTTAACCCGCGCGCAGGTCCTGTTGGAATCGCGGATGTCTCCGGCAATCCGGAATATATGACGTGGTCGGAAGTTCAGATCATGGCGGCGAACGGCCACGAGATCGGCGCGCACACGCGCACGCATCAGAGCCTCTCAACGCTTTGCGGCGTTACACAACCCAACGGGCCGGTGTTAACTCCGTGCGTCGACGTCAACGGAAATCCGACGAACATGAACGACACGTTGGATTTGGAAATCGGAGGCTCAAGAGCCGACTTGATTGCGCAGGG
>JAFAZL010000672.1 GCA_019239815.1 Acidobacteriota bacterium | reverse complement strand
GCCCGCAATCGCGTCATGAAACATCTCGAACGCATGCCGCGCGAAGTTCAGCTCGACGATCAGAACGAATCAGGTGTTCATGCTGTCGCCGGCCTGACCAACTCTGTCACGCCGATGCATTGGGCCGAACGTCAGGAGCGCATGGAGCAAGTCCGCGCCGCCGTGGTCGAGCTGCCGTCTGAGTTTCGCGAAGCTGTCGTGCTTTGTGAGTTGGAAGAGTTGAGCTATGAAGAAGCGTCGCACCGGATTGGGTGCCCGATCGGCACAATCCGCTCCCGGCTCCATCGCGGCCGAGCGTTGTTGCTCGCAAAGCTCGAGATGCTGCGTGATGTGCCGCGCCGTTTTAGCGCTGCGCGTTGACGATGCGTCACACGGAAACTTTTTACCCGATAGCAGAGAAGTGTAGCGGGAGTGACAGTAAGGTCTGGCAGTAAGAAGGGAAGTAGCAACATGAACTGCGAACAGTTTGAAACCATCGGTTTGGATCTCGATCGCGAATCCGCAAGTGGCGTCGACGCCATCCAGCGCAACGCAGCGATCGAACACGCCAATACCTGCGCTCGTTGTGCCGCGCTGCAAGAGTCCTGGCGCGAGGCTCGAATCGAGCTGCAAGCTCTTCGCGACGTGACGAGCGACGTGGGTGCTCCGCTTCGCGTCGAAATGCGCCTTCGTCAGGAGTTCTTCGCTCGCACACGCGCGCAAAAAGCGCGCCGTTTCGCGATTGCGTCCGCATGGGTTCTTGCCTCCGCCGCCATGCTCGTCATCGGAATGAACTGGTGGAACTGGCACATAACCAACGAAAATATTTCGCTGCTAAGCCCGAACACAACTGCGAAAAATAGTCCGGCGACTCCTGCAAACAACGCAAGCAATCCCGCGGATTCAGCCGTCGTCGCCGGGGATAATTCTCCGACCGATGCCGCGAACGAATCGACGCTGGTGGCCGCCAATGACGCCGAGGATTTCACGCTACTCCCCGGCAGCGTAGCTCAGGAAATCGGCGATGGCTCCGTCGTGCGCGTGCGCATGCAGCGCGGCGCTCTCGGCGATCTCGGTCTGCCGGTAAACGAAGAACGCGCCAACGAATGGATTCAGGTGGACTTGTTCGTAGGCCAGGACGGACAGCCGCAAGCCGTCCGCCTGCCGCAGGCCCAGTAACGTCGCTCAAGAATTTTCTTTGCAACTTCTCGGGAGAGAAGAGGAGAAACAAAGATGAATCGCAAATGTTTGGCCTGTACCGCGCTGACCGCCGCGCTGCTCCTTTGCCTCGGCTCGGCGCGTGCGCAAGATGCTCCGCCCCCACCTCCAGACGTCATGCACGGAGGCCCCGGTGGACCCGGTCCGTTCGGCGATCACGTCGAACTCATGGGCTTCGAGGGCTTGCACGGCGGCAAGGTCGTGAAGGGTGCTCCATTCTCGGCGACTGCTTCGACCGAAACCACGCAGACTCTCCAAGACGGCACCTCAATCCATCGCACGACTACGAGCAATCTCTATCGCGACAGCCAGGGCCGCTCGCGCAACGAAGTCACGCTCTCTGGCTTCGGCCCGCTACAAGCCTCCGGTAAACCTCGTTCGATGATCTCGATCGCCGACCCCGTCGCGGGCACCCGCTTTATTCTCGACGCCGACCACAAAGTCGCGCATCAGATGAGGATGCACGGCGCTCCAACCGCGGCGCAGGAGCAGGAGTTCGAACAGAGGATGCAAGAGCGTCTGCAAAAAGAGGAAGCGTCCGGCGCCGTTAAAAGAGACTCGCTCGGCACGCAAACAATCAACGGCGTGACCGCTGAAGGTACACGCATCACACGAACCATTGCCACCGGTCAGATCGGCAACGACAAGCCCATTCAGATCGTCTTCGAGCGCTGGTACTCGCCCGACCTGCAAGTCGTCGTGAAGAGCACCCGGACCGACCCGCGCTTCGGCACAACGACATACACGCTCAACAGCGTGCAACGCACCGAACCAGCTGCCACGCTCTTCACCGTGCCGTCCGACTACACCGTGCAACAGGGCGGTCCCGGTCGAGCCGGCCGGGGCCTACATGGCCCGCCACCCGACGCGCCCGCTCCTCAGTAAGCTCAGTACGACGACACTCTAAATGGAGAAAGGGGCGGCCTTCAGTCCGCCCCTTTCTTTCTTATGGCCAAGGCCTGCCATCCTTCGGTGTCCTCTGGACGCCGAAGGAACTCAACCTGTTTACGGCTACAGCCCCTCAAAAGTAAGAACCCAAAAAATCTGGGAACCAAATCCACCTAGCTTGGGAAATGCTATTCGACAGGGCGCAAACGACCGCGCCTCAACACCCCAAAACGATCTTCTCTCCTGAAGACGGCGCGCCCTTTCTGCAACGTCCCCCAACGGTGCAGGAAGGGCGAAGTCGTTTCTAGGCCGACGTCACCCTCCGTAATTCGCCACCACCCGCACTACCTTCCCCTCCTCAATCTCCATAAATTCCCCCGTCTTCGTCCCTCTCTGGTTCGTGTAGTACAGCACCACACTCGATAAGCCCCACATCACATCCACCAACTCAAACTTCAAATTCGGGAACGCCTCCAGCCCCTTCGAAAAATAGGCCCGCAGCGCGGCCTTCCCGCGCACATTCCCCGACGGATCATTCAACAGGCGCGCCGCAACTGGTGAAGTCAGCACCGCGCCATCCGCGTAGTGCGCCAATATCGCCTCCAGGTCATGCGCATTCCAACTTCGCACCCAATCCTCCGCAAATTCCTGCGCCCACTCCCCAGTTAGCATCAGCCAGTCCCCCCGATCCGTGTTTTGGCCCCACAGATGGCTATCAATATTATCCACAGGCCGGTCTCAAAAATATTCTTAAATATGCCTTGACACGTATATACGCCAGTAGGTATATATGGACTATGGAAAACGCATTCGAGATCATCGCCGAGCCCAACCGCCGCGCGATCCTCAGCCTCCTGACCTCTTCCGAGCAATCCGTCGGGGAGATCGAGCGCCAGCTGGGCATGTCCCAGCCGGCTGTCTCCAAGCACCTCCGCGTCCTTCGCGACGCCGGCTTCGTCGAATCCACAGTCGACGCACAGCGCCGCCTCTACCGGCTCAAGTCCGGACCATTTCAGGAGCTCGATGCTTGGCTCGAACAGTTCCGTCGCTTCTGGTCGGTACACATCGATGCTCTCGAACGCCATCTCGATCGCCATTTCGATCGGGTTGATGAGCCCCGGCCCGCGAAAGGGAAGACTCCCAGGAAACCAAACGCAAATCGCAAAGACAGCAAAGGAGAAACAAAATGAAAATCAAAGTCACCAGTATCTACGTCGACGATCAGGACAAAGCCCTGCGCTTCTATACAGAAGTTCTCGGCTTCGCCAAGAAAAACGACTTCAGTCAGGGACCATATCGCTGGCTCACTGTGATGCCATCCAGCGATCCCAACGGAGTCGAACTGCAGCTCGCGTTGAACAACAATCCCACCGCCAAGACCTATCAAGAAGCGACCTTCCAGCAGGGCCAGCCCGCCATCATGTTCTTCACCGATGACATCAAGGGCGACTACGAGCGCGTGAAATCCAAGGGCGCCGAGTTCACCATGCCGCCGACCGATGTCACCGGCTCGACGATCGCGATGCTCAAAGATACCTGCGGCAACATCGTCCAGCTCACACAGCTCGCAAAGTGGTAGTCGGTTCGTTCAGCGTGGAGGAAGAGAATTCTCAAAGAAGGAAAGGGAAGAGACGAGGACGAAATGAACGCTCATGAGCAATACACGCCCGGCCCCGCCTCTGGCGCTAAGATTCGAAAGACCGAAGGCCTGAACTGGGAGCTCGTCGTCGTCCGGGAACTCCACCACTCGCCTGAAAAAGTCTGGCAGGCGATTACCGACCCGGATCACCTACGCGAATGGGCTCCCTTTGACGCCGACAAGAATCTTGGCACCGCTGGTGTCAGCGTAAAGCTCACCACCGTGAACTCGCCTCAGCCTTTCATCACCGAAACGAAAGTGATGCGCGCCGACGAACCACATTTTCTCGAATACATGTGGGGCGCCAACCCAATGCGCTGGGAACTCGAACCCATTCCCGGCGGCACGCGCCTCACCCTCTCAACCGCCATCAACAAAAATTTCATCTCGATGGGCGCCGCCGGCTGGCACGTCTGCTTCGACATCCTCGCCAGTTTTCTGTACGGCACTCCGATGGGCCGTCTCGTCGGCTCCGACACCATGAAGTTCGCCGGCTGGCAGCGGCTCACTTACGAATATGCAGCGCAGTTCGGTCTCGAACCACCCAAACACATGCCCCAGCCGCGTCAAAACTCGTAACTCGGGCCAAGTTTTCGTCGAAGGAGATCGACCATGAAAGAATCAACCAAGCGCTCGATGGTTCGTTGGCTTCATATCATTCTGGCGATTCCGATCATCGGCTATATCTACAGCCCGTTCGATCTGGTTCATTTCTACGCCCCGATCACGCGCTACGTGTTCGTGCCAATCATCGTCATCTCCGGCCTGTGGATGTGGAAGGGCCACCTCGTGCGTCGCTTGTTCTCATCAAGATCCCCACAGAACTTGCGCGCGTCGCATTCGTGACGATTCGCCGTGCGTACGTCGCTTTTCAAATGAGTCAAGCAGGAGCGAAAAAAATGAAAAAGCCAGTCTCGCCCGAATCCGCCTCAGCCTTGATCGATGAACGCATCGCATCGCTCACCGACTGGCGCGGCAAAATGCTCGCGAAAGTGCGCAAACTGATTCACGAAGCCGATCCCGAAATCGTCGAGGAATGGAAGTTCATGGGCACTCCCGTTTTCTATCACGACGGCATCGTGTGCACAGGCGAAGCCTACAAAAGCGTCGTAAAAATGACCTTTGCCATGGGCGCCGCACTCAAAGATCCCGCCGGCCTCTTCAATTCCAGCCTCGACGGCAACATCCGTCGCGCCATCGACTTCCGCGAAAACGAAAAGCTCAACGAACCCGCCCTGAAAGCCCTGATCCGCGAAGCCGTTCAGCTAAACCTCACCGTAAAAAGCACAAACAAATCGAAACCAAAATCCAAGTCCCCCAAGAAATAGCCATCGTTGGACCATGAAAAAATGCTGCCATCCTGAGGCCGCCGCAAGCGGCCAAAGGATCTCAGCGTCAACATCAGCGCAATCTCTCACAACAATCTCGCACTGATCCTGGGTGCCGCACCCTCAGCTTTTAGAGGGTGCGGATTTTGAGTTCGCAAACCCCGCCGCCATTTTGAGCCAACGCGCAATCTGCCTTACGATAGTCACGCTTTCGCCGTCGCCGAAACCGGAGGCATACCCCAATGCCCGCCCCCAGCGCCACCGAGCCACCCCCCGCCCCTCAACCCGTCCTCGCGCCACTCACCAGCTCCGCCATCTTCCTCGTCGCCTCCATCAAGCCCGACGACGCCAGCTACGCCACCGTCCGCGATCTTGTTGCCGACCTCCCCGGCATCTTCCGCGCCGTCGACTTCCGCCGCATCGAAGGCGGCCTCTCCTGCGTCGCCTCTTTCGGTTCCAACGCCTGGGACAAACTCTTTGGCAGCAGCCCTCGCCCCGCCGAACTCCATCCCTTCAAAGAACTCCGCGCCGGCAATCGCCACGCGCCTTCCACTCCCGCCGACCTGCTCTTCCATCTCCGCGCCAAGCGCATGGACCTCTGCTTCGAACTCGTCACCCAAATCATGGCGCGCATCGGCTCCGCGCTCTCCGCCGTTGACGAAACCCACGGCTTCCGCTATTTCGACGATCGCGACCTCCTCGGCTTCGTTGACGGCACCGAAAATCCCCGCGGACTCGCCGCTCTCAACGCCGCTCTCGTCACCGACACCCAAGATCCGAAATTCGCCGCCGGCAGCTACGTCATCATCCAAAAATATCTGCACGACATGGATAAATGGAACGCGCTCTCCACAGAAGAACAGGAACGCATCATCGGCCGCCAAAAACTCTCCGACATCGAAATGAGCGACGCCGTCAAGCCCACCAACGCCCACAGCGCGCTTACCTCGATCGAAGACGAAAACGGACAGGCGCTCCAGATCCTCCGCGACAACATGCCCTTCGGCAAACCAGGTAAAGGGGAGTTCGGTACCTACTTCATCGGCTACAGCCGCACTCCGCGCACCACCGAACAAATGCTCGAAAACATGTTCATCGGCAAGCCGCCCGGGAACTACGACCGCCTCCTCGACTTCAGCCGCGCCGTCACCGGCAGCCTTTTCTTCGCGCCTTCCGCCACCTTCCTCGAATCCCTTGGCGACGACTGAAGGGTCAGTGGGTCGTGGTTTAACCGCGACGTAAGAACCGCAAGCAAGCGGGGTTCTAGCCCTTGAGTAACCCACGTGGCGTGTCTCGGCTTTTCTACCAACCAATCCATCTACACTCAACTCACTATTCCACAAACTGAAATACTGCAGTAGAGCCCCTTTTCATCACGCGTTAACAACCCTCGCCTCGCGCCGCTCTATACGAAAGCTTGCGATCAGCAACTCCTCGCAAATGTTTCTGTCGCACGCAACAAGTAACCTCACGACGGAGCGCCCATGTTCAATTTCCTTCCAAAAGACGACAAATTCTTCGATCAACTCGATACCATCGCTCGCCTCGTCGTTGCCTCCACTCAAAAACTCTCAGCCCTCATACAAACTTTCCCCGACATCGAATCTCACTTCGCCGAAATCGAGGAAGCTCGCAAAAAATCCGACAATCTCTCTCGCGAGTCTCTCTCTGTCCTCGACCACGCCTTCATTACCCCTCTCGACCGCGAAGACATCCTCTCCCTCATCTCTGGCATGCACATGACCATCGAGCTCATCGCCGAACTCGCCGAACGCTTCACGCTCTATCCGCTCGAGAGCCTCTACCCAAATCTCACCGGCCAAACGCGCAATCTTCTCGAACTCGCCATTCAGGTCGAGCAGATCATGGCCGACCTCCGCCAAAAGAAAACGCTCAGCGAACTCGCCGACGGCAGCATGAAAAAGCTCCATTCCATCGAAGAAAGCGTTCGCAACGAGC
>JAFAZL010000667.1 GCA_019239815.1 Acidobacteriota bacterium | reverse complement strand
CTATGCCAACACCGACGCCCGGATCACCGGAGCCAGAACCCGAGGCACCGGAGCCAGCTCCACTGTAGAAGCCACCATTGGCGCCCGCACCACCTGAGCCACCGCTGCCGCTGGCGCCCGTGTCCCAGAGCGTGCCCGAACCACTTCCACCAACACCTCCTCCACCGCCGGTGCCAGGGCCAGATCCGCCGCCCCCAGGACCGCGACTGCTTTCAGCCGCCAAAATCATCTGGAGCAGCTTGTTCGGATCGTCGAAGAAGTCTCTAAACTTGTCGCCTTCTTTGCCGAGAACCTTGGCCGTAAGGTTCGCCGCCATTTTGATTCCGGCGACCGATGAATCCTCAGCCACGTATCGAATTTCGTTGATCTTGATGCTCGTGTCGCCGGCAAGGGTCGCTTTCAACTGTTCGGCAAGGGCCGTGGGCTTGGCGTTTCCACTCGGAAAACCGCGGACAAATCGCGCAAATTGCGCCTGGGAAGTTGTTGTGCCGAAGTGAATGCTGGCAATGCCGGAGGAAGTGAGGAGTTGTGCGAAGCTGCGCTCGCCCGCTGCGGCGCCCAACGGCACACCGTCGAGCAAAATTTGATTTCCCGAAGCGCCGAGAAGCAAACCACTGCCGCCGCTCTCATCCAGTGCGGTTTTGAGCTCTCGCCAGGTCGTTTCGAATTGTGCCCCGGTGCGCGTGTGCCCAAATTCGTACAAACGTGCGAACTTCAGCAGAATATTCAGGCTGCGCACAAATGCCCGGGCCGCCGCTCGTGTATCGCCGCTCATAGGTATTACATTCCGTCGAGGGAACCGCCCCACATTCTGGCCGTACCTTCTACAGTAGGGGCGTGTCGCGCTTTGAGACAAGATAGCAATCAGAATCTGTACCCTTCCGGATAACAGTTGCGGTCAGGAAACAAACCAGGGCGCGTTGCGGGTTAGTACCGTTGCCAACAGGCAACAACCGTACCTTTAGTCCATTGCTCTCCTCTTCTGCGGCTTCCTAAAATGTTCGCGCAGTAAGCGATTGACCGCTCGGGTCCCAGCGCTTGCCTCAGTGTGAAGCGATTCCGAGTGGCGGGCAGGTTCAGTTATGGCCGATCAAATCCAGACGCAGGAAAATCCGGCTGCAGCGGAGCCAGAAGCCGCCGCTAAAACGTTGCCTCAACGTTTCAAAGCGGAAATGCCGCAGATTCCAGGTGTTATTGCTGGTGGGGCTTCGCGGAAACAGTCGGTCAACCCTGCGATCCCACTTGGAATTGGAATCGCTGCGGTGCTGGTGGTCGCGCTGCTTGGCGCGCGTCTAGTCTCGCACCCGAAGCCGGCTGAACCGGCCGTGGCGGCACCACCGCCGCAGATCGACGTTCCCGCCCCCGCAGTCGATCCGAATTCCCTGCTGCCACATGCCACCGAAGGCGAGCCGCAAATCGCAACCGTCGCCGAGATGTCAAAGCCATGGACCAGCAAGAATTTTTTCTTCGTCAATCACCTTACCGGCGAGAACGTGCCCGCTGTCCTGATTCGATTGCCGCAGGGCTCACCGAATAGCGCCGAAGGCTATTGGGCTTACGAAGTCAACGCGCCGTTCGGCAACTGCCGCCTCGAATACATCACGGATCTGACGCATTTGGCGAACGACTACGACTTTCACAGCGCGCATCATCCAATGGTCGGCAATCCGTGCAGCCGTTCGGTCTTTGATCCGACAAAAATGAGCGAGATCCCCGGGAATATTTGGGTGCGCGGCTCGCTGGTGCAGGGTTCGGACGTGCGTCCACCGATGGGCATCGAATTGAAGATTCAGAACAAGAACATTCTTGCTCTTCGCATGGAATAGGAGTGCGATCGCATCACTCGCGATCCAGCACGAGCATTCTTTCCAACAGCGCGCCGTCTGCCTGCAAGTTCAAGATCAAAAAGCGTATCGCGCACATGGCCCGAAGCATGATTCGTTACCGCAGCTGAGGGTCTGCAATTCGTTACCGAACGGGTTGCCTCGCCGAGTTGCTCGACGATGTCGGCTTTGATCTACGCAGACCAATTTGCAAAACAAAAAGGGCGCCTCGGTACAACCGAGACGCCCCGAACTTCGCGCCCTAACTTCGAGCGGCTTTGGTTTTGTTTAGAAGAAGATCTTCAACACGAGAGTCAGCTGCCGAGGATTGCTCGAGAAAAACTGACTCGGCTGATTGAAGGCGCCGTTCGATGGCTCCGTGAAACCGCGCTGGAAGCCGGTGAAGCCTATCGGGGCGACGTCGTTCAGATAACCACCGATGTATTGCGCGTGGTTTAGAACGTTGCTCGCCGATGCGCGGAACTCGATCTTGAACCGCTCGGTGATCGT
>JAFAZL010000567.1 GCA_019239815.1 Acidobacteriota bacterium | reverse complement strand
TTGACGTGGTTCGATACGCAAAACCCGCAAAACACCGGTCCGACTCCGAGTGTGTTTTTTGACGTGGTTCAGTAAGTCAGATCAAAGCGATAGTCACTAAATCTGGTTCCACCATTGCATGCGACGATAGCGTAAACTAGCCAACTTTTGGCGGAACAACTTCCTACAGCTTCACGGTTCCGCCGGTTTTCGCCGCTTCGTAAATTTTCATCATGATCGTCAAATCGTGAAGCCCTTCTTCGCCGGGCGTGAGCGGCTCTTTGTTTTCCATCACGCATTCCGACATGTGATCCATTTCCAGCGCGAAGTGATCCTTCACTGGCAACTGCACTTCCTCCAACACATTCTTTTTGTGAACGCGCATGCGCAAATTGCTGTAGATCGTGGCCGGTTCAAGTTCCATCCACCCATCCGTTCCCACCACGCGATAGCGATTCTGCGAATCGTATCCATAACTCGACGAACAATTCGCCAGGATTCCGCTCGGGAAGCGAAGCTGGAAGTTGATCGTTTCTTCGACTTCCTTGAACCGCACATCTCCCGGAGTCGTGAAACTCATCGCGGTTAACTCCGTCGGTTCTTCTCCGGTGAGATAGCGGGCCGCATTGAGCGCGTAGATTCCGATGTCCATCAGCGATCCGCCGCCGGCAAGTTCGCGATTGAGCCGCCACTGATTCGGGTCGCCGATGTTGAAGCCGTGCTCCGACACAATGACTTTGGTTTTGCCCAACTCACCGGACTGCGCCATGCGAATCGCTTCCCTGTTGTAAGGTTCGTAGCGACAGCGATACGCCACCATCAGCTTTCGATTCGCTTTTTTTCCCCGCGTCGATCATCTGCTGGCATTCACCCGGCGTTCGTGCCATCGGCTTTTCGCTCAGCACGTGCTTCCCTGCCTGCAGCCCTCGCACTGTGTATTCCGCATGCATTCCGTTCGGGAGCACGATGTAGATCACATCGACTTCAGGGTTGTCGCGAATCGAATCGTAATTCTGATAGTTGTAGATGTTCCTCGGATTCACTCCGTAGCGAAGCGCCAGCTTGTTCGCTTTGTCCGGGTGGCCGCTCACCAACGCGACCACGCGCGACTTCTCGCACTTGGCAAACGCGGGCAGAATCTGATTGATCGCCAGGCTTCCCAATCCGACGACAGCCCAGCCCATTTTCTTTCCCGGCACGTCGGGCACAACGAGTTGAGGTGCCGATGCTGCACTAGCGCCGGCCGTCGTCGCACTTTCCGCACCCGCCGAGGGTTCACTCGCCAGCGCCACGGCAAGATTCGCCGCCGCGATTCCGCCACCCACTTCGGTCAGAAATTTTCGCCTCGACCAGTTGCCAGATTTCGAATCTGGTTTGGGATCCATCGACACACTCCATTAGACAATCTGCAGATCAACTCTTGAGATAATTGGCGGAAGCGTGTGGGAGTCGAACCCACCATTCGGTCCGCGAAGGACCGAATCGACGGCTTTGAAGGCCGTGAAGATCACCGGACCCTTTTCGCCTCCGCAGGTATTTTAGTCTAAATTTGGCCTGCGACCGCGCGCTCCCTCGCGCATCCAATCCCGGCAGCAGCGAGACTAACCATCATGCAAATTGGCATTGACAGCTTTGCCGCAGCGATCTCCGACCCGGTCACGGGCGAAAAACTCGCACCCGCCAACCGCCTGCACCGCCTTCTCGACGAGATTGAACTCGCCGACAAAGTCGGCCTCGACGTCTTCGGCATCGGCGAACATCATCGCCCCGAGTTTCTCGACTCCGCTCCGCCGATCATCCTCGCCGCCGCCGCGGCGCGCACGAAAAACATTCGCCTCACGAGCGCCGTCACCGTTCTCAGCGCCGCCGATCCAGTCCGCGTCTTCCAGGAATTCGCCACGCTCGATCTTATATCCAACGGGCGCGCCGAAATTGTCGCCGGCCGCGGCTCGTTTATCGAGTCGTATCCGCTCTTCGGCCTGCAGCTCGAAGACTATGATTCACTTTTCCAGGAAAAGCTTGATCTGCTGCTCAAAATTCGCGACAACACGAACGTTCATTGGTCGGGCA